>JBARIB010000864.1:0-1760 GCA_049799535.1 Allostellaceae bacterium
TCGTACGGCTCTTCAACGCGACGACCACAGCTTCGGCGTCGGCGACCTCGGTCCCCGCGGGCGGCACGTCGATCAATTGCACCGTGCGCATGCCGCGGCGCACCAATGTGTTGCACAGATCGGTGGCGCCGGTGAAATCGTCGGCGATCGCTCCCAACAATACGCTCATGGCGCCCTCCCGCGGGGTCTTGTGTTACAGTAGCCTCCCGCCGTTCCGCCCGCAAACGAGGAGCCTGCCGTGCCGAAATTCGCCGCCAATCTCAGCTTCATCTTCCAGGAGGTCGGGTTTCTCGACCGTTTTGCGGCGGCTGCCGAATGCGGCTTCAAGGCGGTCGAGTATCTCTCTCCATACGAGCACCCGCCGGAAGTCATCGCCGAGCGGCTTAACCGCCACGGGCTCGTGCAGGCGCTGTTCAACATGCCGCCCGGGGACTGGGCTGCCGGAGAACGAGGCACCGCCGCCTTGCCCGGACGCGAGCAGGAATTCCACGACGGGGTCGAAAAGGCGCTCGTCTATGCCAGGGCGACGAATTGCCGGTTGCTGCACGCCATGGCCGGTCTGTGGCCGGCCGGCCGCGATCGGGCCGAGGCCGAGCGTGCCTATTCCGCGAATTTGGCGTACGCTGCCGATCGGCTCTCCCGCGAGAGCATCACGGTCGTCATCGAGCCGATCAACAACCGCGACATCCCGGGCTATTTCCTCAATACGACGACGCAGGCGATGTCGGTGATCGAGCGCGTCGGTCACCCTAATCTGAAACTGCAGCTCGACCTTTATCACGTGCAGATCATGGAGGGCGATCTCGCCCACCGCATCCGCGCGCTCGCCGGTCACTACCCGCATGTGCAGATTGCCGGCAACCCCGGCCGCCACGAGCCGGATGTCGGCGAGATCAACTATCCGTTCCTGTTCGACTTGTTCGACGAGCTCGGCTATTCCGGCTGGATCGGGTGCGAATATCGCCCGCGTGGCGAGACGCGCGCCGGCTTCGGCTGGGCCAAACGCTACGGCATTCAGAGCTGAACGATGCGCGTCGTCATCACCGGCGGTTGCGGATTTTTAGGGCGGCGGGTGGCGTTGAAATTGCTCGAGCGCGATGATGTCGACGCGCTTGTGCTGTTCGACAATGCCCCGCCGGCGCTGCCGCTGCCGGAAGACAAGAGGCTGCGGCTCGCGACAGGGGACATCGCCGATCGCGAAGCCGTGCGTTGCATCATCGCATCCGGCACGGACTCGGTGTTCCACCTCGCCGCCGTCGTCAGCGGCCAGGCCGAAGCCGATACAGATCTCGGCCATCGCGTCAACCTCGACGGCACGCGCGCGGTGCTCGACGCCTGCCGCGCGCTCGGCACTTGCCCGCGCCTCGTCTTCACCAGCTCGCTCGCGGTCTATGGCGGCGCCTTACCGCCCGCGGTCGGGGACGACACGCCGCTGACGCCGCAGACCTCGTACGGGACGCAGAAAGCGATCGGCGAGCTTCTCGTCAATGACTACAGCCGCAAGCGGTTTGTCGATGGCCGCGCGGTGCGCCTGCCGACCGTCGTCGTGCGGCCCGGGCTCCCCAACCGCGCCGCTTCGACCTTTGCTTCGTCGATCATCCGTGAGCCGCTAACGGGGCGCGAGGCGATCTGTCCCGTCTCGCCGGACACAGTCATGGCCTTGGCCTCACCGCGGCGCATCGTCGAGGGGCTGTTGCGTGCCCATGACCTGCCGGGCGACGCGTTCGGCGCGAGCCGATCGCTGCAGCTCCCCGGCTTCT
>JBARIB010000865.1:0-13863 GCA_049799535.1 Allostellaceae bacterium
TCGCGGGTCAGCAACTGGCCGACCGCCGTGATCAACGCGATGGAAGAGTTCAAGAACGATTTCCGCTGCATCACGATGGACCAGCGCAACGCCAACGGCGGCGAATCGACTGGGCCGATCCCGGCGCAGGACCCGTGGGGCGCCTTCGCCGACGACCAGCTGGGGCTGATGGACCACCTCGGCATCCGCGAGTTCTTCTACATGGGCTACTGCATCGGCGGCTGTTTTGCCGGTAAGCTCCTCGAGCGCGCGCCCGCGCGCGTCGTCGCCGCCGTATTCTGCCAGAGCGTCGGGCACCGGCCCGAGGACCCGGATGTGATGTACCGGCACGGTCACGAGAATTGGATCCCCGAGTTCCGCGCCCGCCGGCCCGAAGTGACGATGGAAGCGATCGAGAAATATTTCCACGACTTATACCGCGTCCGGCCCGACTTCCTGTACAGCGTCTCGCGCGATTTCATTCGCAACTGCCGGACGCCGATCCTGGTGCTGCCGGACGACACGCCGGCGCACCCGCTGCAGACCTCGATCGATGTTGCCTCGCTGGCGCCCAACGCCGAGATCACGGTCTATCCCTGGCGCGAGCCCCCGGAACTAAAGGAGCGCACGATCGACCGGGTGCGCACCTTCCTCCGCGCGCACCAACCGATGCGAGCCGCCGCCCAATAAAGACGTGCAGTCGTAGGGCGGAAGAACGGGACGGACTGCGCCAATACCCGCCCTACACTTGCCACGCCATCAGGAGGAATGCATGAAACTTCCACAGACCGGCGGCTGTCAGTGCGGCGCGATCCGATACGAGATCACAGAGGAACCGCAGTTGGTCTACACGTGCCATTGCGTGGATTGCCAACGCCTGACGAGCAGCGCTTTCTCATTAGGGATCGTCGTCCCCGATCGGGCTTTTCGCCTGATGGGGGTTGAGCCGCGTCGGCTGCAACGCACGCCCGATAGCGGGCGGGTAAACACCCGATTGGTTTGCCCGCAGTGCGGCTCCTGGGTTTGCGGAACCCCCAGAGATGGCGTGGTCCGTGTCCGAGGCGGCACCCTGGACGATACATCCTGGCTGCGCCCGACGAGGCACATATGGACCCGCAGTAGACAGCCCTGGGTCCCGCTCCCCGCGGGCGATCAGGTATTCGAGACGCAGCCGGCCGCATGAAGGCAGAGAAACCCTCGACCACCCGTCCCCCGTGACGCGAATTATTTCTGCTTGTCGGCGTCGAGGACCGCGGCGATGCGCTTGGGATCGGCGGCAAGGGGCGGGATGCCGGCGCGCTCGACCTGCAACAGCTGGCTGACACTGCTGTTGCGGGTGCCCCAGCCGCGGTTCAGCGCTTCGCTCAATTCCTCGCAGACCAGGTTGGCGAGGCGCATCGGCACGCCGACCTCGCGCCCGAGACCGACCGCCAGCCCGACATCCTTGTGCAATAGGCGCAACGCGAAATCGGCGGGGTCGTGCTTGCCGGGGAGGAACTTGTCGCCGAGCCGGTCGAAGATGCGCAGGTGCGACTTGCCCCAGCCGACATAGCCGCGCGGCCGGGTTGCCCGGTAGAACGGGTTCAGCTGCTCGCGTGGGCTGCCCGAGTCGTGCGTGACGATCGCCTCGGCCGGGTTGACGACGCGCATGAACTCCGAGATGACCCGGTAAGGGTTGATCGGCCGCTCGTCGGAGCGCAATTTCGGCTGCCAGCGGGCGAGCCACTGCTCGCGCTTGCTGGCCACTTCTTGTGCGATCCCGTTCGCCCGCGTCTTGCCGTTCAGCCGATCGCGCACGGCGTCGATCAGTTGCCCGAGCACGAGCCTGGCGTCGCCGAGAATACCGAGATCAGCGGCAAAGGCCTTGTGCAGGTCGCGCGTGTCGTTGGTCGCGTGGATGATCTTTTTGCCAGGCGGCAATACCGGCGTGGCGATGCCGTGGCGGGTAGAGCTGCAGCCGACCCCCAGCACCAGATCCGATTTGTGCAGGATATGGCGGCCAGGGCCGGTGAAGGGTGCCGCCGCCCGGCCCGAGCGCCAAGGCGTGGTCCTCCGGGAAGGCGCTCTTGCCGTCGAAGGTCGTCATGACCGGCGTCTGCAGCAATTCGGCAAGTTGCTTCAGCTCGTCGCAAGCTTCGGCGTAGAAGACGCCCTGGCCGGCGAGGATCATCGGGCAGGAGGCATCGAGCAGCAGGTGCGCCGCCTCGTCGATGTCGCGCTCGTCGCCAGCGGACCGCGTCACCGGGACCGGCCGGTACTCGTTCGGGTCGACGCCGACCTCGATGCTGTGCACATCAGCCGGCACCTCCACCATGACCGGGCCCTGCCGGCCGTTCTTTACCTGCGCAAAGGCGCGCCGCATGACGTTCGCGACCTCTTGGGGCAGGATGATTTCTTCGACCGATTTGGTAATCGAGGCGTAGGTGCGGCTCGATTTGAACATCGGAGAGAGTTGCGCCGTCTCGCGCGGATGGCCGAGCGGCAGAAACACCACCGGGCTGGAATCCGAAAACGCCGTTGCGACGCCGGCGAAAGCGTTCTCGGCGCCCGGCCCGTATTGCATAGCAAACACCCCCGGCGGGCGGCCGTTGGAGACGCGGGCGAACCCGTCGGCCATATGGACGCCGACCCGCTCCTGGCGGCAGATCACCGGCTTGATGCCGATCGCTGCAGCGGCCTCGATGATCGGGGTGGTCGGAAAACAGAACAGCGTCGAGATACCCTCACGCTTCAAGATCTCGGCAATGACGTCCATGACGAGCATCGGTGGTTCCTCCCAGCGGTCCTTCAGGGCGGCCGGCTGAACGGGCCGGCAGATGAGCCGAGTTTAGCTTTAGCGGACCATCAATGCCAACCGGCGGCAGCCGGTTGCGGCGCTCACCTGGCTGATCTCGCTGTTATTTTCACCAAGAAAACAGCCAGGACACTTGTATCAGCCGCAGGATCGCTGGGGTTTACTCGACCGCACACTGCCAGTTCTTTGTGGCGATTTTCCGGTGGCTGGCGCCTCGATCATGGAACCAGGGGGTGTCTCACACGGTCGGCCGAATATTCGCATTCAGCCGGAACAAGTTTGTTGGATCGTATTTGTTTTTCAGCGACACCAAGCGCTGGTAATTCGTGCCATAGGCCGATCTCACCCGGTCCTCGTCGTCGCCGCCGACATCGTCGACGGCGTTGACATAGGCGCTCGGTTCGTAATGCGGCCGCAGCGCGTCCCAGCATTCGCGGGCCCAGCGGATGCAGCGGTCGGTGTCGTCGGGGTCCTGCCAGATCGCCCACGGTCCGCAATCGTAGTGATCGAAGCGATGCGGGAACGCCGTATCGCTCGCCGCGACGCGGCTGGCAGCGCCGTGCAACTGCTGGAAATAGAGGACGCAATTCGGCGTCGGGCGGCGCTGTGCCTGCTCCAACAGCACCTCGATCGCCGTCTCGCTCGGGACCCGCATCAGGCTGGTCTTCCAATAGTTGAACTGCCCCGGCACCCAGTTCTGATCGAACAGACTCTGCATTTCGGTGTAGGAGCGCTCGGCGAACAGGTCGGCGATCGGCGACCCGAGAGTCCGCACCGGCTTCAATATTCGTTCGCCCTCGCGCCCGAGCTGGCGAGTGGCGGATTGATCAAGCTCCTCGATCTCGCGCTTCCCGGTCTCGGCTTTTACCTCGCCCACCTGCCGGCCCACCCGCGCCAAGCGGCGATCGACGCGTTCGAGGCATGGATCCTCTCGGTGCGTTAGAGCGGTCTGACGCTGGCTGCACTATACTCGGCGTCGCCGCCGCGACTTGCCGGGCGCGTTACAACTGAACACCCGCCCGGATTTGCGCTCACAGTGACGATTTGCGTTGGTGCCTCGGGCCTACCCTGGCTGCAGCACGTGGACGGTACGGTTGGCGATCATGTCGCGGGTCTTGGCGGCGTAGGCGGCCATATGCGGCGAGGTGGCATGCGCCCGCAATGCCTCGGGGCTCTCCCATTTCTCGATCACGACAAAGGTGTCGGGGCCGAATTTGGACTGAAAGCTTCCGATGCCCTCGGCGTCGACCGCCGGCCCGTATTCGATGCAGCCCTTCTCCGCGCGAACCGCCGGGATATTGGCGCGGAACTCCTTGAGGATCGCTTCGCGCATGCCGGACTTGGCGGTGATGATGGCGACGACGTGGATCATACCTTCCCCCTTATAGCCGGGGAGGACATTGGAATTCTTGTCAATTGGTGTCAACTCGCGGGATTAGCGTGTGGGGAAGAGAGGCTGCGCTCGGCAGCGGGTGCCGCAAAATGGCCGTTTCCGAAGCGCAACGCGTTTCCCACCTTCAGTCACCCGTCATCGAGCAGCGGGTGCAGGGGTCGATTGGGCGCCTTCGCGAGCGTTTCGCGCCGCGACGCGCGAGGACCGACGGTTCTCGCGCGCTCGCCGCCGCTGCAGTGACGCCTTCGCCTCGGCTTTCCTGACAATTCTATCCAAATGCTTCCACACTCCATCGAGCGCCGCGGCGATCGCCTTCGCGTCCCGCAAAGTCTCCTGCAAGAGTTCCGGGCGTGCCCGCAAAACCGATTGCGTAATGTCGAGCGCTTCGGCCGAGTGACGTTCCTCCACACCCTGCGAGAAGCAGTCCTCGAAATATTGCTCGTGCCTGAAATGCGGGAAGTGCGCCGCGAGGGCGTCGGCAAGCGCCCGCATCCAATCGGCTGACATCATTTCGATCGCGCACCAGGCGCCCAACGAGGTTGAGTACAGCTTCGGGGCCAAGCGCACAAAATTAGCGGTTTCGGCTTCGATATAGTGACAGAGCTCGCCCGGTTCTCCGAACTCCTCTTCATCCAACAGCGGCTTAGCGCCAATGCTTAGAAATGCTCTGGTGAGCTGGTAGTGATGGGTATCGCCGCTTGGGAGTCCGTCATCGTCAATAAAGATCTGAAGCTTGCGCCTTCTCAGCGCCGGACTATCGAGATGGGGGAGATGATAGACTGCAGCGCGGGTGGCGTGCATCGCCGACTGGTAAATCAGCAGGATGTGGCCCAGCAGATCCGGATCGTTCACGACGGCCCGCGGCAGGCGGGTTAAGCGCTTGAAGAACGGCATCCGCGAAGGGCGATGCTCTTCGAGCAGACTGGCCATGGTGCTCGGAAGATCCTCTATCGCCGCCACGCTCGGCTCGGCATAGACCGGCTCGCGGCCGGTCGGCTCGTGATGGTCTCTCACCGCAATGTCCTCCTTACCCTACGGGGCGCGACTGGCCGCCATCGAGCTCGGCCTGACGCTGAAGCCGGACCCTACGTTCGGTCTGGTGAACTTACGGTTAAGTCGGTCGGTCCGAACACTCGTGTGCTGAACCGAATTAATCGCTCTTTTATTATGGGTTTGTAAGCTTCGCCATTCTCGGTCCGGCGAGGCGAATGGGCAGCATTAATCAAAACTCGAACACCACCGTTAAGCCTTTGATTAGCTTAATGGTCGGCTGGGCAACCATGTTCGTTGTCGGCAGCGACCTGTTTGTCGTTTCGCCGTTGCTGCCGGCGATTATGGCCGATTATGCGATCTCGCCCGCCGCGGCCGGACTGAGTGTGACCGTATTTGCCTTCGCTTACGTGGTGAGCGCCCCCTTGCTCGGTCATATCGCCGACAGGATCGGACGCAGCCGAGTAATGATATTCTGCCTGTGCGCCTTCGGCCTAGCCAATCTACTGACTGCAGCCGCCGCCAATTTGACTTGGCTGCTGGTAACCAGATCGATGGCGGGCGCGATGGCAGCCGGCGTCTCGCCATCCCTCTATGCGCTGATAAGCAGCAGCGCTCCGCCCGGCCGCCGCGCCACTTGGCTGGCAATCCCCGTATCGGGCCTGCTGATGGCACTGATGTTCGGCGCACCTATGGGTCTGCTGACTGGGGCGGCTTTTGGCTGGCCAGTTGTATTCGCCGGACTGGGAGGGCTTAGCGTGCTGCTGGCTGCCACGAATAGCTGGGTGTGGCGCGATTGTCACGGCGCCGCGCTCCCCAACGTCGCACCGGGTCGGCTGAAGCGGAGCGCGGTCGCTATCCGGCTCGCCCGCACGGTTGCCTGGAGCGCCGCAGTTTATGCGATATACATCTATCTGGGCGAGGGCCTAGCTCTGATCGGCCATTCGACCCAAGAAATCGCCAAAGTCATCGTCTGCTACGGGTGGGGAGCGATCGCTGGCGTGTTGATCGGCGGGCGGATGGCGGATCGGTTCGGAGCAAAGCTGACCAGCGAGCTCGCGCTCGGGGGCCTCTGTTTCTGCTTCCTTCTATTGCGAATTGCGCTCGACGCCGGAGTCCTCGTCAACCTTGCTTTCGCGTTGTGCTCTCTCGCCGCGCAGCTTTTCTTCCCGGCTCAGCAGGTCAGGCTCGCGGACGAGTTCCCCGCAAGCCGCGCGACGGTTTTGGCGTGGAACAATAGTGCCCTGTTCTTAGGTATCTCGCTTGGCTCGATAATCGGCGGCCTGGCGATCTCAGCCGCTGGCCTTGAATTCGACCTGCAGGTTGCCGCAACGCTCGCCATGTTTGGCTGCGTAATATGCAAGCTTGGGGCGCGGCCAAGACGCGCCCTTAGTGATCACGCGACTGCGCCGACGGGCCGGGATACGACGGGCAGGGCGACTGTTACGGTTGTTCCGGACCCCGGCTCGCTGTCTATGACCAGCGTTCCGCCGTGGAGCTCGACGACCGATTTCGCGAAAGGCAGCCCCAGCCCGGCACCTTGATGCTTGCTGTCGAGAACCGAGTCGGCGCGATAAAATGGCTGAGTTACGAGCGGGATATCCTCGGGGCGAATGCCCATCCCGGTGTCTCGGATCCGGATGTGCAACCAGTTATCGACGACATCGGCCGACACCGTAACCCGCCCCCCCGGGGGGGTGAACTTTATTGCGTTACCAATCAGATTGACGAATACCTGCTTTAATTTAACGGGATCTCCGTCGAGGTCCGGCCAGTCGGACGGATTCTTTTCTACAATCAGCTCGACCTCGCCTCTCACCGCCGTAGAGCGCAGCATCACAAGACTGTCGGCGAGCAGAGCTCCGGGGTGCGTGGGAACCCGTTCGATCTGCAACTTGCCCGCTTCTACTTTGGCAAGGTCGAGCATCTCCTCGACAAGCGAGAGCAGGTGCATACCGCTCTCGTGGATGTGGAGGGCATATTCCTTATAGGCGGGCACGCCCAGAGGTCCCATGATCTCGCGTTGCATCATCTCGCCAAAGCCGATGATCGCATTCAGCGGCGTGCGCAATTCGTGGCTCATATTGGCGAGAAACATCGACTTCGCGCGGTTGGCCTTGGCCAACTCAGCGGTCCTTTCCTCGACCCGCGACTCCAGCGTGGCGTTCAGTTCCCGCAGCTTCTGCTCCGCGCGCTTCTGGGCTTCGTAACGAGCCGCCAAGGCGTTAGCCATGGCGTTGAAGGTCGCCCCCAAATGGCCGATCTCCGAACTCGGATGTCTTATATCGACCCGCGAATTGTAATTGCCGTTGCGCCACTCGGTCGCGAAATGAACGAGACCGTTGATCGGCTCCTGTAGAAACCGGCGGCCGCCGAGCACTGCAGCAAGAGTCGCGGCGAGCAGACCAAAAATGATCAAGGCGATACCGCGCGTTGTCGCGTTATCGATCGCCGCGAAGGCTTCCGCTTTGGACTGCCCGGCGCTGAGAAAGAAATCCCGCGGCGGCAGAGCCGCCGGAACATACCCGAAGATCCGCGTAACGCCATCGACGCCGACCGCCTCTTCCCACCCCGCCTTATCCCCATCCATTATGGGTTCATGACTCTTCCTCATATTCTTGCCGACTAGCGTCTCGGGATTGGGTAATCGGGCGATGATATTTCCCTCGCGATCGGCGATCAGGATCGAGGATGTCGGGGATAGCCCTCTTTCCTTCAGGTGTTCGGACAGCCACTCTAGGTTCAGCCCGGCAAACACGACACCCGCGGTTCGGCCGCCCGCATCGTCAAATTTCAATGCGAAGTGGATCATGCGCTGGCCACTTGCGCGATCGGCCCAATAATTACCGACTGCCAGTCCGTCCTGTGCCATCGCGCGCTTAAAAAACGGCTGATCCGCTACCGAATCGTAAGCCAACGGACGACTCGAGCAGAATATCCGGCCGGCAGTATCCGCGGCGGCCAATAGGCTGTAATTGGCGTATTGAGCTTCCAAGCTGGAAAAGAGTGGGTTGCAGGCCTCACTCTGGCCCAATTTCACTGGAGTGAGTTGAGCCATCGCCAGAAGCAGCTGACGGGCTCCTTCGCGCAGTTCTCCAATCTCCTCGCCAAACTGCTTGGTTATCTGGACGACCTGCTGCCGGATGTCCGCCTCGCGCGCCTTGCGCAATTCATATTCGTTGTAGGCTTGGATCAGGATCGCTGGAAATATTGCGATCAGCACGAGAATGATTAGCCGGGCCGTCAAACTGACATGCGGCACGCGCGGCCGGGCAAAGCGGCGTTTGACAGCGAGGTGCTTGTCCAGCGCCACACTTGCTTCATGCATCGTCATGCGCCCCATCTTCCAAAGCCGCGCGCCACCGGGATGGACGCTCCGCCCCAACCCTCCGGACAGGAGGAGCACCAATAGCCTGAAACAGACAAAAAATGGTTAATTTTTGCTTAATAAACCACCGCATACCATTCAATCGAAGTCGGTTAATCAGGAGCGCGGAGTTTCCTCGCCGTGCAGCTCCGGATATACCTCTGCGGTTCGCGCTCGTTCGGCCTAGGATCTGCTAACCTTCGCGGTGACAGAAGCCATGGCGTGTTCGGCGAAGCCGTCGCAGATCACCGAGTGCTTTCGCTCGGCGCATCGTTCAGGACCAGCCCGACCTCGGATTCCTGCATGGCTACAGGCTTTCTCCTCAGATCGGAATGTCGCCCTTTAGCATGACACGGTACATGTACCGCAGCTGGTTCATGTCATAATCACCATTGGCCTTATGCAGCAACGAGCGATTGTCCCACATCACAAGGTCGCCCCGCCGCCACTTGTGGCGGTACTGGTACTCTGGTCGCGTCGCGTGCGCCAGGAGGTCGTCTAGTAATGCCAAAGCTTCGGCCTCGGGCATGCCGACGATACCCTCGATGCGGATCGGGTTGATGTAGATCGCCTTGCGGCCGCTCTCCGGGTGGGTGCGCACGATCGGGTGAACGACAGCATCGGGGACGCAATCACGGCCGTCGTCAGCATGCTGCATCAGTTTCCGCGCGCTGTGGCGGCTCTGGTAGACATGGATCGCCTTCAGGCCGGCAAGACGATCCTTGGTCTCTTCCGGCAATTCGTCATAGGCCAGGTGCATGTTGACGTACTGAGTGTCGCCGCCACGGTCGGGCAAGCTCACCGCGTGCAGGACCGTCGCCTTGGGCGGGCTCGGGGCGTTCGAATGATCGGTATGAAACCCTTCGCCGGGGATATAGCGCCGACCATCAGGGTAGAAGTCCTGGTTTGAGATGGAGTGGACCAGCGGGCACTCGGGCAGAGCAAATCGCGAATTGTGCTGCGGAAACACCTCACCAAACAAACCGACTGCATCGAGCAACTGACGCGGGGTGAGGTGCTGGTCGCGAAACACCAGAACTGAGTGACCGACAAAAGCCTGATTAAGCCGCGCCCGCACTGCGTCGGTAACCGCTTGGGTGAGATCGATGCCGTGAACCTCCGCGCCGGTATGCTCGGAAAGGGAGGTGATTGCGTAATCCATCAGCCCGTTTCCATCGGCAAGCCCGGGTCCGTCGCCCATTCGCCGAGCGAGGCGTCATAGAGCCTCACGGCGGGGTGGCCGAGCATCACCAGCGCAAGCGCATCGGCGCTCGCCGCGATGCCGCCGCCGCAATAGGTGATCACCCGCTTGTCGAATGCGCCGATCGCTTCGAAGCGCTTGCGCAACTCCTCGGCCGGCAGAAATTCGTTTGTGCTGGGATCGAGCAGATGCGCCGCAGGGAGGTTGACGCTGCCCTTGATGTGACCGGGGCGCCCATAGCTGTTGCCGCCGGTGCCGGCGTGCTGCTCCGGCAGCAGAGCGTTGAGCGTGCAAGTCGCGCCGTCACCGATTGCCTGCAAGACCTCTTCCTTGCCGACCATCAGCGACCGCTGCTCGCGCACGACGAAATTCCCCGGCGGGCGGGCCCTTGCGGGGCCGGTCTCGACCGGTCGCCCTTCACGGCTCCATTTCTGCCAGCCGCCGTTGAGGACAGCCGCATTATCAAAGCCGAAGACGCGCAGCAGCCACCACACGCGCGTCGCCCACCAGGGATTGGCGGTGCTGTAGAGTACGACGCGCGAGCGTTCGCCAACACCAAACCGGCGCATCGCCGCGGCGAACGCCTCTGCCGAGGGCAGCATGAAGCGGAAGCGGTGGCCGTTGTCCGACAGATCGCCTTGCACATCGATGAAATTGGCGCCCGGGACATGGCCTTTCTCGAAATCGGCCCGGCCGGGGACGACCTGATAGGTGATCTTCGGGTCAGGGATAAGATGGGTCGTGCAATCGAATACCCGCAGATCGGGATCCCCGAGCTGCCGCTCCAGAGCGTCGGTCTCGATCAGAAACTCGGGATGAGCAAAGCCCTCAGAAGTGTTCATGCGGGGCTCTCCTTCGTTGGGTGCTCCGCTACCGAAGCGGCAATCGGCGGTCGCTGGCGGTGAAACTCGGTCGCCTGCTCGAAGGCATAACCGACCCGCATCACGCCCGCCTCGTCGAACGGTTTTCCGGCGATCTGAAAGGCGAGCGGCAGACCGTTCTCGAAACCGATCGGCACCGATAAAGCCGGGCTGCCGGTCAGATTATAGGGGCCGGTGTAAGAGGCTCGCTCGAATGTCGAATAAGTCGAAACCGCGTCGATCCGCGGCGCCGGGCCGGTGGAATTCGCAGAGACAACGGCGTCTACGCCTTGCATAGCCCGGGCAAATTCGAGGGCGAGTTCGCGCCTCTGCCGTACCGCCTCGATATAATCTGCGGCGGTCAGGAACGCTCCGAGCGCGATGCGAGCGAACATATGATGACCGAAAAGTTGCGGCCGCTCGCGAAAATCGGTCTCGTGCAGAGCATAGGCCTCGGCCAGCATGATCAGCCGGTTGGCGTCGAGATAATCAATGAGCGGCGACAGCTGCAAGTCGACGAGACGCGCGCCAAGCCCTTCCAGTGTTCGGCACGCATCGTTGAATGCGGCGACATAGGTGGCGGTCGGCGCGCTGTCGACACCAAACGCGGCGACCGCGTCACGTTCGTGGAAATGGCGAATGACCCCGATCGTCAGCCCGTCGAGGCGCTTGGCGAGCGCCGCGCGGTAATCCGGCACCGGCACATCGGCCGAAGCCGGGTCCTGCGGATCGTACCCCGCGAGCGCCTGCATCATGATCGCGCAATCCTCGACGGTCCGCGTCAGCGGCCCGCAATGATCGAGCGTGTAGGACAGCGGAAAGACGCCGCGCCGACTAACGCGACCATAAGTCGGCTTGAGCCCGACAATGCCGTTGTAGGCGGCCGGCCCGCGGATCGAGCCGCCGGTGTCGGAGCCCATCGCCGCGGCGCATAGCCCGGCAGCGACTGCGACTGCCGAGCCGCTCGACGACCCGGCGGGATAATGCGCCGTGTTCCATGGGTTGCGTGCCGGCGGGAAGGGTAAAGTGAAATCCGGCCCGCCGATCGCGAATTCGTGAGTCTCTTGTTTTCCGAGCAGGATCGCGCCGGCGTCGCGGAGCTTCACCCAGCTCTCCGCATCTTCCTCCGGCACGTGGTCCAGATACCGACGCGAACCTGCGGTGGTGCGGATGCCGCGCGTCTTGTAGATGTCCTTCAGCCCGATCGGGATGCCGTGCAGCGGCCCGCGCGGCCGTTCGCGCGCGATGTCGCGTGCAGCTGCAAGCGCCGCCTCGCGCAGCACGAGTACATAGCTGTGCAGCTCGCCATCCAATGCGTCGATCCGCTCGAGATAGGCCTCGGTCAATGCCACCGGCGAGAGCCGGCCCTCGGCGATCTGGCGGCTCGCCTCGGCGACGGTCAGGAGCGTAGGATCGGGTGCCATCTCAGCCCCGGGGCTGAACAAAGATATGAGCAGGCTCGGCGGCGCGGTCGCGCGGCCGCCGTATGGTACGGATCATCCGCTCGACTAAGTGGTACCCCTGCCGGAGCTCCTCGAATTGCTCGGGCGTTAGCTTTAGCCCGGCCCGCTCGATGAGCACCGCAAAGCGCTGCGGCGAAATTGGTTCCCCAACCATGCTGCCTGCTACTCCGCCGCCTGCGCCACAGGTACGGGGTGAAAGTTCTTCGGCAAACCAGCTTTGGCGATCGCCCCATGCTGGACCACATTCGGCAGTGCGCGATGAACCAGCTCACGCACCGCGATCAGCCGGTCGAGGTCGATCCCGGTCTCGAAGCCCATCGCCTCGAGCATGAAGGCGAGGTCCTCGGTCACGATATTGCCGGTGGCGCCCGGCGCGTAGGGGCAGCCGCCGAGCCCGCCCAGTGAGGCGTCGAAGGCCCGGGCCCCGGCATTGAGGGCAGCCAGCACATTGGCCAGGCCGAGCCCGCGCGTGTCGTGGAAATGGCCGGCGACCGGCAACGGCGCTACATCGGCCATGACCCTCCGGAACACCCGCTCGACGGCGGCAGGCTGACCGTACCCGACGGTGTCGGCGAGGATGATCGCGTCGGCGCCCGCTTCCGCGACCTCGACCGCGACGCGGCGCACACGGTCCTCATCGACCGACCCCTCGATCGTGCAACCGAAAGCGGTAGCGAGGCCGCACGCTATGCGCGGGCGCCGGTCCTCAGGCGCCGTCCGGCACAGCGCGACTACGCGGCGGAAATCCTCGATCGATTCGGCGGTACTGCGGCGGACGTTAGAGCGATTGTGGCCTTCGCTGACCGACAATACGAAGTTCATCTCGTGCACCCCGAGCGCCAAGCCGCGCTCGGCGCCCTTCAGGTTCGGGATCAGCGCCGAGACGGTGAGGCCGGGCAGCGACAGTGCATGCCGCACCACCGCCTCGGCATCGGCGAGCTGCGGCAGCAGCTTTGGCGGTACAAACGAGCTGACCTCGATCTCGCGCACGCCGGCAGCGTATTCGGCATCGAGCCAAGCGATCTTCTGCTCGGTCGGCAGGACCTCCGCGATGCTTTGCAGCCCGTCGCGGAGCCCGACTTCGCGGACATAAGCACGCTCGCTCATTCTTTTCTCCAGTCAGGAACTCGTGTTTTCTATAGTTAGACGCGGCGCGGCACCGGGGCAATAACATCTCGTTTGCACGCGAGGCGATGGTATGCGACCGTTTCGCAACCACGACCTGGGTTGGTAGGATCGGCCGGTCGGATGGGGAGGGAAAATGAAGATTGCGCGGACGATTTCCTTGGCGCTGCTTATGGCCCTCGGCGTGACTCCGTTGGCCGAGGCGGAGAGCGGAACGCCGCTGTTCATCGCCGCCGACATGGTGCGGGGCCCTGGGGGAAGCGGTCCCGTTTGCGTCCTCAGTAACCGGTTCATGAGGAAGGAAGAAGTCGCCTGGCGCATCCGCGTGCAGGACGCGACCGGCAAAGAACTCGACGACAAGGGCGTCAAAACCGTCGTCGTCGAATTGTCCGATGGGCAGAAATTCCCGGCACGCTTCGGTGGTCACCCGCCGAAGGCGCCCACAGCCTATCTCTGGTCGACCGCATGGGTGATCCCCGACGACTACCCGACCGGAACCTTCAACTACAAGGTGGTTGCTACCGCCCCGGACGGCACGACGCAAACCTGGGAGCCGGTCAACACCAGACCCTCGCTGCTTACAATAGTCGCCGGTACGTTCGAACCCGCGAAGTAAGCGCCCGATGATCGGGAGGTTGGGCGCGGCGGCGCGCGGCGTCTTGTTCGCCGCCGTCCTACTGGCCCCGGCTGC
>JBARIB010000866.1:0-1655 GCA_049799535.1 Allostellaceae bacterium
ATGCGGGACCAGGGCCGCGCGGCGGAGGCGGAGGAGAGTTTCCGCCGGGCCCTGGCACTCGCGGAGGAAGGCGGCGGCTCGGAGGACGTTCTCGGCCCGATCCGGGAGGATCTGCAGAAGGTAAAGTCCCTCAGGTCTTCGTCTAATCGCCGGTCCAGCCGGCGTTCGACATAACTCTTGAAACTTGGTCTTAGTTACAATCCGTCGGTCGGATAACGCGGCTCAGTAGCTGGAAATCTCGATCGAGTTGTGGTCCGGGTCGTCGATATAGACCGATTGGATCGTGCCGATCGCGCCGGCGCGCGGCCCCTGCATCCGCACCGGCACGCCGCAGCCTTCGAGATCGGCCCTGACCTCGCCGATCGGCGCCTCGGTGATGAAGCAGATATGCGCCGGGATGCGTTTTTCGCCGCTCATCGCCATGGACCCGCCGTCGGCGTCGAGATGGATCTTCTGCTGGCCGAAATGGAGCGCGGCGCGGCCCTCGCCCATGTTCTCGGCCTTCATGCCGAGCACGCGCTTATAGAACTCCACGCTGCGGTCGATATCGGCGACTGTCAGGTTCAGATGGTCTACGCGCTCGATCTTCATGGCGGACCTCGCCGCGTCGAGGAGGCCCGGAGCTTGCCACGACGCGAGGCGTCTGGCCAGCGTGGCCGAAGTCGTGCAAGCTTCAAAGATGCTGTCGGAGGAGCAAGCCCGGTTTCTCGCCAGTCTCAGGGTTGGTCATCTCGCGACCGCGGATGCGCGGGCGGTACCGCATCTCGTACCGGTGTGTTTCGTCGTGAGCGAGGAGGTGCTCTACATCACGATCGACCAAAAGCCGAAGGGCGATCCGCGGGCCTTGAAGCGCCTCAGAAACATCATCGAAAATCCGGTCGCGGCGTTTGTCGCCGACCGGTACGACGACGACTGGGCTGGGCTCGGTTGGGTGATGCTGCGCGGACCTGCCGAAATCCTCGCGGAGGGTGATGAGCACGACCGCGCGCAGGCGCTGCTGCGGGCGCGTTACCCACAATATCGCGGGATGGAACTCGACGATCTGCCGGTCATCGCCATTCGCATCGAGCGCGTGACCAGCTGGGGCAATCTTTCCACCGATTAGATCGCCGCGAAATGGCCACGATGGGGTTGTATCTTCTCGGCGGTGGCACTGCAACCGTAGGGAGAGCATTTGCTGCTGATTTGCTGCAGGAGCAGCTAACGAGCCAGTTGGTTGTCAACCTTTGGTTGTGTGTCCACACAGGGAGTGGCTCCCCCAACTGATCCTGGCTAGAGTCTCTGGATAAAGGTTAAGCTGGGGCATATCCGACCGATGGAGGGGCAGATGGATTTTGGCGCGGCGATGTTCTTCACCGATTACTCGATGACCGCAGCCGATCTCGGCCAGGCGCTGGAAGCGCGTGGCTTCGAGTCGGTTTGGGCGCCCGAGCACTCGCACATTCCCAGCACCCGCAAAACTCCGCCGGCGGGGGGCGGCGAACTCGAAAAGCGATACTACGATGTCATGGACCCGTTCGTCACGTTGACGGCGGCGGCTATGGCGACAAAGACCCTCAAGCTCGGAACCGGGGTGTGCCTCGTCATTCAGCGCGACACTATCCAGACCGCCAAGCTCGTTGCGTCGATCGATCAGGTCTCAGGCGGGCGGTTTC
>JBARIB010000867.1:0-6220 GCA_049799535.1 Allostellaceae bacterium
GACTGGGGCTGCTCTCGCAACGCTGCAGGGGCATCAGAATTGGGTTACGGGAGTCGCGTTCAGCCCCGATGGGGCACGAGTGGTGACCGCCTCGGCGGACAAGACCGCACGGCTCTGGGACGCAAAGAACGGCGCTACTCTCGCCGTGCTGGAGGGGCATCAGAATTGGGTCATGAGCGCGGCGCTCAGTCCGGACGGAAGGCGCGTGGTTACCGCATCTCTCGATCATACTGCACGGCTGTGGGAGGTCTCGCCCTTTCTGACCGCCGATGCCGTCAGTTATGCACGGATCTCCGCATTGCGGAGCTTGACTGCCGACGAAAGATCGAGGCTCTTTCTGACTGCGACCGGTCCGACCAAGTCCCGCAACGAAGCCGCGTTGGTGGCGGGAGAAGATCCGGGTTTGGCGTGCGATCGGTGGGCGGGTAGCCCCGATGACTTACCTGAGCGCAGACCAAGGCCCGGTCTCGACGAGATTGCTTCGAAGCAGGCGTTGCTCAATTGCCAGGCCGCAGTCGCGGCAGCGCCCAATGAGCCGCGTTTTCAGTACGAGCTCGGACGACAGCTCGAGAAAGCCGAACAAACAAACGAAGCAGCAAGGGTTCATCGCCAGTTATCAGATGGTGAATACGCGGAGGCCTCCAACAACCTCGCCCGTGCCGACGCAGATGGCACAGGCATCGAGAAGAATGCGGCTACGCCGCTGCGGCTGTATGAGAACGCCGTCAAGGCCGGGTTTGTACCGGCCTTCTCCGCCGTCGGTGCGCTGTATTGGGAGGGTAAGGGAGTACAACGCGATCGCACGGAGGCATTGCGCTGGTTCAATCGTGGCGCGGCGGCGGGCGATGCTCGCTCGCATCGAAGATTGGGGCAACTTTACGAAACCGCGGAAGGGGTCCCGCAAAATCTCGAAGCGGCGCTGCTTCATTATGCCATCGCGAGTCAGCTGTTCGAGGCTGCCGGCTTCGAAACCGGCGCCACATACACCCGCGCGCGACGTGGTTCGCTCGCTCGCTGCCTGCCGCCCGCGACGGCCTTGCGTGTTGCCTATGAAGCGATGGACTGGAAGCCTTCGGCGAGCCCGTAAGATCACGCGAATCACAGCAGTGAGAGAAAATGGCTGATCGAGTGACCAGCGCTCCGCCAAAAACCCTCGAGGCGTGGCTTGCCGAGGTGAACCATTGCGAGCGGGACGGCGAGCTGTTCCGAGCATATGACCTCGCGATGCAGGGGTTGATCGAGCACCCGGACGCGCTGGCGCTGAAGCACCGGGCTGTCTTGTGTCTGGCCTCGACCGGAGCAACGCGTCAGGCGGCGGCAAAATTTACAGCGCTCGCGCTCGACAGCGCTTCCGAAACCGCCCCGAGCCGCAAACTACGTATGGATATCGCCACGCTAAGGGCGCGGCTTGCCAAGGATGAGGCGCTTGCGAGCCGCGGAGAGGAGCGCACGGCGCGGCTAGAGGAGGCGGCCCAGCAGTATGAAGCGATTTTCGCCGAAGAGGCCGCGGCAGCGAACCCCGAATCCTATTACCCCGGCATCAACGCCGCGACGTTGTCTCTGCTGGCCGGCCACCGTCAGAAGGGAACTGCACTTGCCGGCACTGTCCTCCATCAGCTCGCCTCGATACCGCCGGAGCGACTCGGCTATTACGAATGCGTCAGCGAGATGGAGGCGCAGCTCGTCCTCGGGCGAATCGGCGAAGCACGGCAGCTGGTGAATCACACGCGTCGAATGCTCGCGGCACGGGCAATCGGTTTCAGAGACTTGGCAAGCACTATCCGGCAATTGCGCCTCGTCCTGGCAGCCAACCGGCTTGACGAGGGATGGCTGGCGGAGATGGCGCCGCCTCGCGTCGTCCATTATCTCGGCCACATTATTTCGGCGCCCGGCGCCGGCGGCCGCTTTCCCGCAGAGCAAGAGGCCGAGACCGCCGCTGCGATTGAGGCGCGCATCGCGGGCGCGGGGATCGGCTTCGGCTACGGTTCGCTCGCAGCGGGGGCCGACATTCTCTTTGCCGAGGCGCTGCTTCGACACCGCGCGACC
This sequence comes from Allostellaceae bacterium, assembly GCA_049799535.1. Lineage (GTDB taxonomy): Bacteria > Pseudomonadota > Alphaproteobacteria > ATCC43930 > CGMCC-115725 > AP-15. The sequence continues at coordinate 2,047 of JBARIB010000867.1, forward strand.
CTTCAGATCGTGCTCCCCTTCAATCGGGCGGAATTCGTCGAGGTCTCGGTGCGTTCGGCCGGCAATGGATGGGTGAAGCGTTTCGAGGAATGCTTCGCTGCCGCCGAGAGAGATGGCACGGTGCGCTACGCCACTGAGGATCGCTATCTCGGAGATGATATCCTTTTTGGTTATTGCAGCCAGCTGGCGATGGGATTGGCAATTTTGCGTGCCCGCCACCTCTGCACTGAGGCAGAGCAGATCGCTGTTTGGGATGGCAACCCGCCTAATGGCCCGGTTGGCACCGCTGCCGATATGGCCAATTGGCGCCGCAGCGGCCGCCCCCAATGGGTAATCCGATGTGGTAACGGCACGATGCCGAATGGCGCGGCAAACGACCTCAATCGGCCGACCAGGCGCCGAACCCGGGCGATGTTGTTCGGCGACATTCGGGGATTCAGCAAGTTGGCCGATGCCGAACTGCCACTGTTTGTCGATATCGTCCTTGGCGCTTTTGCTCAAGTCATCGATGGCTACGGAACCGACGTCTTACTTGCTAGTACCTGGGGTGACGGGCTCTACATGGTGTTTGACGATGCCGGCAAGGCAGCGAGCTGCGCGCTGGATCTTCAGGCAGCGATGGCTGGGATTGACCTCGCCGGCGCCGGATTGCCTGAACACTTGGCGCTGCGTATTGGCGTTCATCTCGGGCCGGTCTATGCCGGGCGAGATCCAATCATCAAACAGCAGAATTTCTTCGGAGCCCATGTCAGTCGGGCCGCGCGGATCGAGCCGGTGACCCCCGAGGGTTGCGTTTACGTCACAGAAACGCTCGCCGCCGTCCTCGCGATCCACAACGCCGACGAGTTCACTTGCGACTACGTCGGGATGACCGAGGCGGCCAAGAATTATGGCCCGATGCGAATGTTCCTGCTGCGCCGCACATTGCGGGACCCAGACAGACAAGATGCGGAAGATTTCCCGTCGGGCAATCACCTCTGAGCGCTAGGTTTCCTGACCCTTTGCTGCGCCGCGACAAAGTCTTCAAGCTTGATACGATCAGTTACCGTGAACGGCCTGCCGTTCGCTCCGAGATAAAGCCGCTTCATTTCCTCGAGGGTGAAGGGGCGCGAGCCGATACGGTCGAAGATTGCGATTTGATGGCCGGTCTCGTCGACCCCGCGGTCGCGCTCGAGACCGCGGGACAATGCTAGAGCCGGCGAGGCGGTCGGGTACCAGGCGATCAGCGCGGGTTTCGGCTCCGGCGCGAAGCCATAGAAATTGGGCTGGCTTTCGGGCGACATCAGCTGGATCACTTTGAGGCCGTTGGTTCCATCGGCGACATAGGCGAACAGCGAAGCGTTGGTGGCGCCGATGACCACGTCGCGCGCGTCGTTGAGCTGGCCACCCGCGGTATACATCATATAAAGTCGCGGGCTTTCGGGCCGCTCGACATCGATGACCGCGAGCCCATCGCGGCCGTCGGCGACATAGGCGTAGGTGCGCGAGACGAACACGCGCCGCGCATCAGCGAGCGGCAGGTGGGCGCGATCGACCAATTTGGGGCGGACGGGGTCGGTGATGTCGACGACATCGAGCCCGGTATCGTCGGCGACAAACAGATAGCGGAACTGAACGACGGTCGATCGGGCGCCGGGTATCGGAATGACTGTCACGAGTTTCGGGTGGAGTGGATCGTCCATGTCGAGCTCGACGATCCCGGCATCGGCGCTGACATAGAAACGGGTCCCGGCGATCGTCAGATAACGCGCCCCTTTGAGGATGCCGCCTGCGTTCCAGGTGAGCGCTCGGTTAAGGAAGTTGTTGCGCGGCTCCTGATCGCTCAAAGTGTTGACGTTGGTGAGGATCAGGCCCTCTTCAGCATCGGTTATGTAGGCGTAGTTATAAATCGGGTGCATCGGCTGTTCTTCGTTTTCGCCGCGCATCGCTTCGGCATAATTTTGCGAGGGGTTGAGCGTCTGGTTGCTGCCGGCGTTGCGCACCGGATTGATTGGCTGGTTGGTCGGCAGTACGACGCAAGTGGCATTCTTTGACGCAATATGCGTGTCCTGGCCCAATGGCGAGACCGGCGCGGTGATGATGCGCTGGGAGATGTCCTTGTTGGCAATGCTGGCCACGTCATAGACGCGCATCCCTCGCGTACCCTCGGCGACGTAGAGATATTCGCCACGCAGCTGGATGCACTGCGCCGAGGACGAACCGTGACCGTAGGCTTCCGGCAGTCGGCGGCCCCTGTCGAGATGCGCCTTGTAGTAATCGGGATAGGCGTATTTGTGCAGATAGCTGCCGATCACCGCCTGCGGCTCGTCCCATTCGGTGACGCGCACAGCCTCGATATCGTCCGCTTCGCCGATCCACGCGTTGTAGCCGACAAAATTGACGAAGTTCGTGCCGAACAGCAAAAGCTGCGCCATGATCGCGTTGTTGTCGTTTTGCTCGGAGATGTGGCAGTCGGTGCAGGTCTTGGTCTCGGTCCGCCGCTCGGTGTGCGGGTAGTGGGACGAGAAGGCCTGGCTCGAATAGCCGGCGGCCGAAACCGGCGGCTGCTGCACATAGATGTGCTGTCGGTTGATATTGGTGGATGACAATACAAGCGCGGAACGCGAGGCGATCGGCGCAATAATATTGTCCTTGATTGTGCCGTGGTGGCCGAGCTGGAACATGTCTTCGCGGGCGACCTGCGGGTTGTACGTAGCGTAGTTCCGCGTCTCGCCCCCCTCGTAATGGTGTCGAACGGTTTTCTGGTTCGCCTCGATCGGCAAATGACAGCCACCGCAGCTCGTCGTCCACGACAAATGGCAGGTGTAGCAAGCCATCGTATCGTTCGAATGCGCGAGCTCGCTGGCGGGAATGCCGGGGCCCCATTTCATCGAGGTGCCACGCGACATCAGCTTCGCGCGCGCCGCCCGCGGATTGTATTTGGGGTTCGACGGATCGACCGTATCCTTGACGAGGGTCACCTCCCATTCGAGGTCGGGATAGAGCGCCGAGCGCTGGTAGAGCTTGGGGCCGCGCCATTCGAACCGCGCCCGGCCGTCGGCCGTGCGCAGCAGCGTCAGATCGGTCCCGCCGGGCGGAGCCGCCGGGCCGTGGGTCCGCAAATCGGGCAATGCCGTCGCCGTGCCGTGGCAGTCGGCGCAGGTGATCTCGATTGCGGCCTGCACCTCGCCGTAAATGTGGCCGGTGCCGTGAGCGTCATGGTCAAAATGGCAGTCGACGCACTGCATGCCGAAATCGACATGGATCGAGTCGAGATGGACTGCCTTCTTGAATTTCTCCGGGTCGTTGGCGGGGATGATGTTGTTGTTGTCGTCGAGCAGATTGCCCTTGCGGTCGCGCTTATAGACGGCGCGGAAATTCCAGCCATGCCCGTGGTAATCGGCGAACTGAGTGTTATTGAGGCGCGGATTGAGCTCGCTGACGTCGGCGCTGAATTCCGGGTCGGCCCATTTGCCGCGCACGACTGCCGCCTCCGGGTTGCGCTCAAGCGCGGCGCGCATCTCGCTATCGGTCGGATATTTCTGCTGTTTGGGCCACATCGCGGGTGCGGCGGTCTCGTAATCCCACATCGTGTAGCCGAGCATGGTGTTAAGGAACAGATTGGGCTGGTGCATGTGGCAGATCATGCACTGGCTTGTCGGGATCGCCGTCGTCATCTGATGGCGCAGCGGGTGCCCGCTCTCGCCTTTGCGGATGGTGGGGTCGAGGCTAAAGCTGGTACCGCGATTGCCATACCCGCCGTATGGTCCCGCTGCTTGCACATCGCGGTTGTTGGCGTACACGACATGACAGGCAGCACAGCCGGAATTGCGATAATCGCCGGGATTGTCGTTTGTGCCGATAAACCAGGTTGTCGGATCGTTGAGACGGGTCTTGGTGATGTTGAGGATCGGGATGGAGACGCGCAACCCGGTGCCGGGGCCGCGATTGGACTGGCGGATATCTGGCCGGCCCGGCTCCTCCAGCCGCTGCAGCTCACCTTCGGAATCGGGATTGCCGATCTCGGGGAACTGGGTGACGATGTTGCGCCCCCCGCGCTCGAAGACGCGGAAGACGTCGCCGGGCGGGAATACCTCCCAGGCCGGCAGCGGATCGAGCTCGGGCACGATCCCGTGCCGCCGCGTCATCTCCGGCGTCGGCATTACCGGCGTGATCAGCTTCGCGGGTTGTCCGT
>JBARIB010000868.1:0-2307 GCA_049799535.1 Allostellaceae bacterium
TCGGCGACCCGCCCCATGCCGGCAGAGGTGTCGAAGCCGCAATCGGTGCCGGCAATGACTCGATGGGGGCTGCCGACTGCCGCTGCAATGCGTTCGAGCCGGTCGGCCACAGCTTCGGGGTGCTCGACGAAATTGGTCAGGCTGTCAATGACGCCGGCGATCAGGATCTGGTCGTCGGCCAGCGGTTGCTTCTCGAATACGCGGTATTCGTGGGCGTGCCGCGGATTGGCGAAGGGGAAGAAGAAAGCGCCGACCTTCGCCTTCCGGATGACCGGCAAAATCTCGGCGAGCGGCACATCACAATCGTGTGGCCCCTCGTAATTGCCCCAGCAGACATGCAGCCGCACCCGGTCGCGCGGGATGTTCTCCAAGGCGCTATTGATGGTCGCGATGACGCGCTCGAGAAAGCCTAAAAAATCGCTGAGCGGTTTGTCCTGATACGATAGGTGGCGCTCGAGCGCCAGGTCCGGGCAGTCAAGCTGTAACAGATAGCCCTCGCGAACGATCGTCTCGTATTCGGGTTTGAGCGCCGCGCCGAGCGCGCCGAGATAGGCCTCCTCGCTATCGTAATATTCGTTCTTCATCGCTCCGGCGATGATCCCGGGCGACGGGGCAGTTAGGAACGGCTCGACGAAACGCGTGCCGGTCTCGTCGAGAGCAGCTTGGAAATCGGCGCATTCCGCCTCGATCGCCGCAGTGCCGAGATAGCGGATTTCGCCGATTGCCTTGGGCGGCCCCATATTGCTGACCGCTTCCTTGGCAGCCAGTTGCTGTTCCATCATCTGCCTGAAGACCGGATAACGCAGGGCGTCCGCCCGTGTGCGGCGTTGCCACGAGCCGCCGAACCCGCTCATGCGGTGGCGGATGTGCAAAAAGAACCCTTCGCGCTGCTGCTCGCCATTGTTTCCGATATCGACACCGGCTTCGGCCTGTTTGCGGACGACCCAACGCAGCGCCTCCCGCCCCAACCTTTCCAACTCTGCCAGGTCGACGGATTCGCCGCGCGCGCGCCGCACGTATAGGCGAGTGAGGTCCGGCGGACGCGGCAGGCTGCCGGTATGAGTCGTCAGAATGCGGTCTTCGCTGCGGCGCATTGTCACTCCTTTGGCGCGGAAATGCTGGCCTCTCCCGAGATTACCGCGAAAGCGGCAGAACACGAATGATGCAATTGAGAATAAGATCGCTTGTCGCGCGGCCGGGTTTTCCTTAGGTTACGACCCTTCCTCGCAACAACGGAAAGGAGGTGATCCTGTGTCTAGCCCTAAACCGCGGTCATCCGCTGCCGTGACCAGGATCCCCGCTCGTTTGGAGGTCCTCGCCTGAGGGCGACGGCTCGCGGCCGCGCTGGCCGCCGGTTACTGGTTTAAGGAAGGGCCGCCCCTCGGGGCGGCCCTTTCTCAGTGGCCCCTTTCTCATTGGCCGGGGCGGGCAGAGGGCATACAACATCTCCGACCTCTCTTGCCGATCGAGGAGCGCCGGAAATGCCCGACACCCTGACGACGAACTCGCCGATCATCGCCGCTTATCGCGCCGCGACACCGGGCTCCGCGGCCGCTTCTGAGAAGGCGAGCCGCCTATTTCCCAGCGGCGTCACCCATGACTCACGCTATATCGAGCCTTACGGGGTTTATATCGCCCGGGCTCAGGGGCCGCGGAAATGGGATGTCGACGGCAATTGCTATGTCGATTATTTCGGCGGCCATGGCGCGCTCCTGCTCGGCCATTGCCATCCGAAAATCGTCGAGGCGGTCAAGCGGCAGATCGATCGCGGCACCCATTTCGGCGCCTCGCACGAGACCGAGATCGCCTGGGCCGAGTGGGTCCTGAAGCTCGTTCCCTCCGCCGAGCGCGTCCGTTTCACGTCCTCGGGCACCGAGGCGACTTTGATGGCCGTGCGACTCGCCCGCGCCTTCACCGGCAAGTCGAAACTGATCCGCTTCAAGCATCATTTCCACGGCTGGCATGACCATATGACCTCGGGCTATGCGAGCCATTTCGATGGCAGCCCGACACCCGGCGTCCTGTCGGGGGTGGCCGGCGGCCTGCTGTTGGCGGAGCAGAATGACGCGGCGGGGCTCGCGCGTCTGCTCGAAGAGAACGACGATGTCGCCGCTGCGATCATCGAGCCGACCGGCGCGCATGGCGCGCAGCTGCCGATCGATCCGCCATTCCTGAACGCGCTGCGGGAACTGACGCGGCAGCTCGGCGTCGTGCTGATTTTTGACGAGGTCGTGACCGGTTTCCGGGTCTCGCCCGGCGGCGCGCAGGCGCGATACGGTATCCGGCCCGATCTGACCACCTTGGCGA
>JBARIB010000869.1:0-2019 GCA_049799535.1 Allostellaceae bacterium
CCTTTATTCGCGACGGCGACAGCTGGCTCCTGACCGAGAAGGGCAACTACCCCGCCAATGCCGGCAAGATCACGCAGATCGTGCGGGCGATGGCGGATCTGACGCTGGTCGAGCCGAAGACGCAGAAGGCCGAGCTCTATCCCCGGCTCGAGGTCGAGGACCCCGGCAAAGGCAAGTCCACCGAAGTCGCGGTGAAAGACAAATCGGGCACGACGCTTGCCGAGGCTATCGTCGGCAAGCGGCGCTACGACCGCCTCGGCACCGGCAATGACGGGGTCTATCTGCGCAAGCCGGCCGCGGCGCAGGCGTGGCTCGCGCGCGGCTCGCTCGATCCCTCCGGCGAGCCGTCGAGCTGGCTCGACCGCCGCATCCTCGACATCTCCGAAAAGAACATCGCCAAAGTGACCTTGACCCAGGCGGATGGCAGCAAGCTGGTGATCAGCCGGGCGGCGCCCGATGCAAAGTTCGCGGTCGAGGATGCGCCCGCCGATGCCAAATTCAAAAGCGAGACGACGATCGCCGGGCCCGCCATGGCGCTCGAAACCCTCGACCTCGACGATGTGAAGCCGGCGGCCGAATTGCCGATCCCCGACAAGGACGTGGTGACGGCGGCTTTCATGACCTTTGACGGCCTGACGGTCGACACGCGGCTGGTCGAACGCGACAAGATCGACTGGATCGCCATTTCGGCGGCCGGTTCAGGAGCGGCCGAGGCAGAGGCGAAAAAGATCAACGACAAGGTCGCGCATTGGACCTATGCCATCCCGGGTTACAAGGCGAATCTACTGAAGACCAAGCTTGCCGACCTGCTCGAGCCGGCCAAAGGCTCCTGATCACGATGGAGATCAGCCCGTGACCTCGCATGCCGATCGCCGCCGCTCGCATGCCGGGATCGCGGTCCTCGGGTGCCTCGGGCTGACGGTGTGCACCGCGCAAACTGCAGCGCCGACCACCTGGGTCAAGGCGGGGACCGACGATAAGACGATCGCCCGCGAGCTGCAGGATTGCAATGCGCAGGCGAATGCGGCGCTGGCCACCGAGCAGGGCATCAACGCCGACATCAATGCGACGCTCGGCAGAAATTGGCAGCTCGGCGGCACGCAGGGCATCGCGACGCAATCGATGCGGCAGCAGGCCGCCGGCTTCGCCGGCCAAGTCCTCAACAGCTGCATGCGCGCCAAGGGGTTCACCAAGCAGAGCTGATCGGAAAGTCTGATCACCAGGTAGAGGCCTCACCTGCACGGTTGGGCGTTGCGCATAACCGCAACCCAAAATTGAGCTGCCATCGCAACATTGCTGCATCTGCAGCAAATCAGCAGCAAAATTTCTTGCAGTGGTTGTAACCCCCTTCCGACCCCGGCACGCGGGCCCGCGTTCCGCGTCAAATCGGCCGCAGACCAGCGTGGACACGCCCATGTCTTTCAAATCCAATGACTTGGACTTTCTTCCCGGAGGCTGAGAGTATGCAATACAAGTTGGGCAATTTTTCGGCCGAATTGATGATATGCCGAGGGAATCGCCGCCACGGAAGAACGGCGCCTTGGTCGTGCAGCACCCTCCTCGATTGCGAGGGTGTTTAGATACGTGATCTAAGAAGTATGTCTCACGAGGAAGCAATGCAGGTCGCGAAATGGGGGAACAGTCTTGCCGTCCGCCTTCCCGCCTCTGTCGTCGATTTGCTGCAATTGAAAGCGGGCGAAGAGATCGAGATCCACATTGCCGGCGAGCGTGAGTTCGAAGTGTTGCGGAAGCCCGGGCGTGAAGAGTTGCTAAAGCGCCTGCGTGCCTTTCGCGGGCGTCTTCCCGCCGACTTCAAGTTCGATCGAGACGAGGCGAATGCCCGGTAGTTTCTTCGATACGAATGTGTTGTTGCATGTCGCATCCGGCGATGCCGCCAAGGCAGACCGGGCCGAAGAGCTGTTCGGCGCCGGCGGCATCATCAGCGTGCAAATATTGAACGAGATCGCCAGTGTCGCCCGTCGCAAGATGGGCATGTCATGGACAGAGACGCGCACTTTT
>JBARIB010000870.1:0-2089 GCA_049799535.1 Allostellaceae bacterium
CGCTCATCTCACCCCGCCGTGTCAGCCTTCCCCGGAAGGGGTCGCCGGGTCGGCCTGCACATCGACCTTTTCGAGGCTTGCTCGGCGTTCACTCGCGTTGCGGCCTGCACACTCGCGCGGTCACCAATTCGTGACCCGCTATCCGAAGGCTTCAGACATTTCATCTCCTCCATGCCTGCTCCGGGTGCTTCCGGCGGGAGCGAATCGCCGGGTGGGGCTTGCACCCACTGGAAAGCGCCGCCTTCTCACGGCGCACCCCCAATCCGGCCATTCCATCTCCCGATCCAGGGCGTCTCAGTCGGGTCGGCTTAAGCCGTTCACTCGAGTCGGTGGAATGGCTGCTGCCGGCACTCCAGCGACGATCAGGAAGGGGCAAAGCGAGTCGGCTCTGCTCCTGTAGTTCAGACGTCGACCTGTTCTGCTATGACGAGAGCGTCATCGACCTCAATGCCGAGGTAGCGCACCGTGCGCTCAATCTTCTTGCCTCAGCAGAAGCTGTACTGCCCGCAGATTGCCAGTGCGTTGGTAGATGAGAGTCGTTCTGCCCGTGGTGCTCATTCGCCGGGGGGAGCGAGGCCGAGAGCAGACTGCATCGACTGGTGATAGTGGATCATGGCCGGCTCGTTGCGACCGTACACCACGTGCGTCTGTGCCCCTGAAGTAAGCCCAATCTGGATGGTGCGCCCGGCCGGGAAGTCCTCACCCGTAACGACGTCGAGGACAAGCTGCATGTTCTTGTCCCAGTGGCTGCGCTCTTCCTCCGTCGCTGGCGCCTTCGGCACATAAAGCGCCAGCTCCATCACGGCGCGATCGGTACGGCCTTCAGTCGGGAAGATGCGCGCGAGCTCGACATGATCGCCTTGTAACATCAGAAGTGTGTTGGGGAACAGCGAGTAGATGAGTGTCGTGTTCCACATCAGGTCCCAGCTTTCCGCGGGCTCGGCCTTGAGGCGCTCCAGCTTCTTGCGCGGCATGGTCAGGCGGTGGTTGAGGCCGAAGGCCTCGAAGTCGGTCACATTGCCGTGCAGCACCTCCTTGAGCGAGTCGCGGTGGAGAAAGCCGATGTGATAGCCCTCGTGGAAGGTATCGACGAGGATCTTCCAGTTCATGGTCTCGGGGATCGCGCGCTTGTCGTAGAATGTCCAGGATGTGAAACCGAACGAGGCAAGCTCCGGCCCGAGCCCGCCGAGCCACGGGTCGATATCGAAATCGGTCGAAGTGTCCACCGCCGGCGTGGGGATCACCCACACGAGGCCGTACCTCTCGCATAGGGGCAGCTCAGCGAGCGAAGACCGCTCAGGGCGCACGCCCGGAAAGCAGCGCTCGTCAGGGATGCCAATCACCTTGCCGGTCAGATCGTAGGTCCAGGCATGATAGGGGCATACGAAGAGCCGAGTGTTGCCGCAGCCCCGGGCCACTTTGGCGCCGCGGTGCCGGCACACATTCAGGAACCCGCGCAGTTTGCCGTCGCGGCCGCGCGCGATCAGAATCGGCACGCCAGCATAGTCATCGGTGCGGAAGGCACCGGGCATAGCCCACTCCGAGGCGAAGCCCATCAAGATCGGGTGCTGGCGGAACAGGATCTGCTGCTCGCGGGCCAAATGCTTCGCATCCGTGTACACCGCCACGTCGTTGCGCCAGGGCGCATCGGCCATGGAGGTGGTCCTGGTGTCGACGTAATGCAGCAGCCGCTTCAAAAGGCCGATTTGGTCTTGCTGGTTCATCAGGAACTCCGGTTTGCTGTCGCTTGAAAGCTCGCAGCACCGCTTTGCGGACGCCCATACATTTTGATACGGTGGCGTATCATACGCGGCACCAGTTGGCAATACGGCGCCGTATCACAATTCAGAGAGCGGGCATGGAAACCAACGGCGACGGAATTGCCAGATGGATCGAGGCCGGTCTGGCGGAACTCGCGGCGGCGGCAGCGAGCGCGGGCGTGTCAAGGTGGTGGCGAAATGCGCATCAGCTTGTTGGTTTTCGCTCAATCTCCGTTAGAGCTTTGGCGCAGGCTGCGACGAGGTCCGCTCGCTTTCGCGGGGTCTTGTCGAGAAACAACAGGCTCTGACCGAACAAGAAAGCGTAGAGA
>JBARIB010000871.1:0-1888 GCA_049799535.1 Allostellaceae bacterium
GCGCAATGGCACGAAAGTGCCCTGTTCTTTGTGCAATGCGGAATACGAACTGTCAAACGCCAGCTGCGGCCAGGTCGCGGATTCTGCGTGGCGAGGTCACGGATATCTCATGAGATCGACGCATCGAATTCTGCGTGGTCGGGTGGCGGGGTTTTGGCTTGGGGATGCGGAAATGGAGCGCGGGTGGGGCTGGCGTTCTGCATTGTTTGGCCGACAATCTGTCGCGGGTTTTGCGTGGACGGGGGATGGGGTTTGGGTATCCTCTATATTAGAGAGGATGCCGTTGGGGTTTCTCTGACTACATGATCCCTACTTCCTACAGACCGAAAAAGAAGTTCATGCAGCTGGCCATCGCGGAGGCCAAGCGCGCCCGTGACCGAGGCGACTATCCCATTGGCGCGGTCATCACCCGCCTCATGGGCAGGCGCGAAGTGGTCATTGCTAGCGCCGGTAACCGAGTAAAAACTTCGGGTTCAAGCATTAAGCACGTAGAGCTGGAAACGCTCAAATACGTATCAAGCGGTTATGGCCGGTACCTGCCCGACTTCGTGCTCTACTCCACGCACGAGCCCTGCGCGATGTGCGCTGGCGCCTGCGTGTGGTCCAGAATTGGCGCGGTCGTCTACGGCGTCTCCCAAGAAGACATTGCCGCTTATGGCCGCAAGCGCGGTACGGAAGACTACAAGTGGCGAGCTTGCCTCATCCCCTGCCGACTCGTCTTCGAGAAGGGCAATCACCGCATCCCCGTCACTGGCGGTTTTCTCCGAGAAGAATGCCACAAACTGTTCAGCTACAAGGCTGCATAGAAGGACGTGGAAGAAAACGCTGGAGCCAATTAGTAGAGGTAGACGTTTTCGAGTTCTTGTGAAGAGCCCCGGGGAGTGCCGGGGGCTCTTGCTTATTGCCTTGGTTGAGATTAGGCGGCGGCCTGTTATTCGGGTGCGCGGACGGTGAGCACCGGGCAGGTAGCATTGCGTACGACCTCGTAGGCCTTGGCCCACGTCGTCTCTGTTCTTGACGCTTCTGCGATGTGATGAAGCCCCAGTACGATGAGGTTCGGGTTCCATCGGGCCGCCGTTTCCAGGATTTTTTCAGGGGCTGAACCGAACTCGACGAAGAATTCGGGCGGCGACGGAAGATGTCTATCCGAGGAGATTAAGGCATGAAGCCGTGCCATCCGTTCGCCGCGGATTCGCTCTTTGTCTTGCGTGCTTGGTCCATCAGTGACGACATGTAACAGCGCGACGGATGACTGTAATTCTTGGGCGAGCCACAACGCATACCCAACGGCATAGAGCGATTGCGGCGCAAAGCCGGTCGGAACCAAGATGCGCTGAGGGCCACTCGCCGGGTCCTGCTGCGAAACACCCGGACCGACGGTGAGCACGGGACACGGAGACTGCCGGAAGATTCTTTCCGCCACCGATCCCAAGAGGAGCTTCCAAACTCCCGTCCGTCCCCGGGTCCCGACCACGACGAGGTCAATTCCGTGCTCGGCGATGAGACCCGAGAGCACGGTCCAAACATCGCCGGACTTGACCAGGAGTTCGTACCGCACACCTGTAAAGCGTCCCGCGATGAAGTGATCCAGGATCTTGGTCTGCGCTGCGCGCCACGCATCCATAAGGCCTCCCTCGGATTGGGAGCTCGACACATGGACCACCAGGAGCTTCGCGTCATGGCGACGTGCGATCGAGATTGCATGGAGCAGTGCCATCTCAGAGGCGGCCGAAAGATCGGTTGCCACCAAGATGTTGTCTAGCTTCAGAGGCGTGCTGCTCTCCAGGGCTGCCATGTGGGGAATAGCCCCGGAGTATAGCATCGGTGGCGGTCGCGGATTTTGCGTGGTTGGGTCATGGATATCTCATGAGACGGACGCCTCGAATTC
>JBARIB010000872.1:0-4644 GCA_049799535.1 Allostellaceae bacterium
ATTGCCCGTCGCTTCGGCTGGTCGAGGCGGTTCAGCCAGGCTCGCCGCTCGGCGACTCGACCCGGCGTACCAAGTAGAGATAGTTCCGGCTGTGACGGCGGCGATAGCGCGCGCGATGGACCAGGGACCGAACGAGGTGGATACCCAGCCCGCCGACCGGGCGCTCTTCGGGCGGCCCCTCCAATTCCGGACTGCGGAAGGTAAGGGGATCGAAGGGCTGCCCATCGTCCATGAAGCTAATTCGAAGCCGGCCCATCTTCCACCCAAGCACTATAGTAACCTGCCCAGCTACCGAGGCCCGTGCTCGACCATGTGTTGCGGCGTTGGTGAAGAGCTCTTCGAGTATGATCAAGAGTCGCGAGCGCTCGTGATCCGGAAAACCGCATTTTTGCGCGAAGTCGTCTGCAAAATCCTGAAGCCGAGCGAGCTCCGCCCGCTCGCCCTTGAGCGTGATTGACGCTTTCATCGCCGATGGCAACTCATCTTTACGGCCACCCGAGTGCCGAACTCGTGTATCAACCGGGCGGCGATCAACTGAGGAAGAAGAAATTGGCTTTGGCGCTGTGGTTGGCGGGGGCGTTGTTGATTGCGACGGCGGGAATTCCGCGAGCGGATGAGGCTGCGCCGATTGCCCAAATCAAGAAAATAACCGGGCAGGTGGCAATCCTGCGGTCGGGGGATCGCACACCCGCGAATCTCGGGGACCCGCTCTTTGTCAAAGACGTCATCGAAACGGGGCCGGACGGCGCGATCGGCGTTACCTTTGTGGACAATACGGTGTTCTCGGCTGGCCCCGATAGCCAACTCGCACTCGATGAGTTCCAATTCGATTCGAACGATTTCCAGGGCTCGATGCTCGCGGATATGCGCCGGGGAACCTTGGCCGTCGTCACAGGCGATATCACCCGCAGTTCGCCGGGAGCGATGAAGATTAGAACGCCTACCGCGGTGCTGGGGGTCCGGGGCACGACCTTCGCCGTTCAGGTTTATGGCGACCACTGATCATGCGCCGGCCGATAATCGCGCTCGCCTGCACCATCATGCTTGCAGGTTGTCCTCGGCAAGCCTTGTTTGTCGTGCTGCCGAGCGAAGGAGGCGGCACCGGGTTGATCACGATCGACGACGGCAAAACCGTGACGACTCTGGACCAGCCTTATGCGGCCGCGGAATCGCGCGCCGGTAGCGTTGAGCCGGCGGCGGAGAGCCGCGGCAACATCGACGTGATCTTTCGCCGCGCCCTCGGCGCCCAGCCCATCCTGCCGCAGCACTTTCGGCTCTATTTCATCCTCGGAAGCGATGAGCTGACCCCGCAATCGGCGATCGCCTACCGCTCGGTATTCGACGACATTAAACGACGTCCGGTCTATCAGATCGAAGTGATCGGCCATACCGACACTCTTGGGGATCTACGAACCAACCAGGTGCTATCGCTTGCGCGCGCCGCGGCTATCCGCGACCGGCTCATCCGCAACGGGATCGATGCCGAGGCGATCTCGATCGCAGGCCGCGGAAAGCTCGACCCGATCGTGCCGAGCGGCGACAACGTGGCCGAACCACGCAATCGGTGCGTCGTGGTCACGGTCCGGTAGGTGCTCGGGCGCCCGCGGCCCACCGCAATGCAAGCACTGTGATATCGTCGGCCTGCTCGGCCTTACCGACAAAGCGCCGCACATCGTCAATGACCGCAGCAACCAAATCCCGAGCGCCGCCCATCGGCGCCTTCGCCAAAGCTTCTGCTAGCCTGGCGCGCCCATACAAAACACGATCGGCGTTTTCGGCTTCGGTGACCCCATCTGTGTAGAGCAGCAAGACCTCGCCCGGCTCCAGCCGGTCACGATCGATCGGGTAGAGGAAGCTGTCCATCGCCCCGAGCGGCGGGCCGCCATCGGTCGTCAGCTGGCGCAAGCCTCTATTAGCACCGAGGATGAAAGGTGAATCGTGTCCGGCACTGGCATAGGCGACCTCGCCAGTCTCTAGATCCAAGACTCCGACAAAAGCTGTTACGAATACGGATTGCAAATCGGTGCTCGCCGCTGCCGTCTTTTGGTTTGCTTCGGTTAGGATACTTGCGAGCGCCGCGCCGAATTTGAGCACTGCCTCGCGAATGATCTCCTTGGTTGCCGCCATCAACAGTGCTGCCGGAGCGCCTTTGCCGGAGACATCCGCGATTGCAAAGAACAAGCGACGGTCGTGATTAATGAGCAGATAATCATATAGATCCCCCCCAACCATTCGGGCCGGCTCGATGCGGCCATAGACATCGATCTCCGGGCGATCGGGAAAGGCGGGAAATCGGCGCGGGAGAAGGCCCATTTGGATGGCCTGCGCAGCGGCGAGCTCACCCTCAAACCGCTGTGTCGCCTCGCGTTCGTGGGCAAGTTCCGCATCTGTGGCGCGGAGGCTGGCGACCAGCATGACCCCTAATGCAGCAAACAGGGTCAGCGCCGGAAAGGTGCTGTCGAAGAGGAGACCGTGAAAGCGAAATAGCGCCAGCTCGACGCCCAGCAGCGCCGCCGCCAGCAACACTGCGAACCCGACCGCATGCACTGGCCTTGCGTAATGCAGCAACAAGACGACCGCGACCCCGGCCGTGAAAGCTGCGGCGAGCTCAATCCAATCGAGACTCGGTGGGCGGCGAAGCAGGTCGCCCAGCAGGATCGATTCTACCAGCTGGGCGTTGAGATCGACCGCCCGGACGAGGCCGAGGGGGGTTTGCTGGAGCCCGGCAATACCCTGGCCGGCAACCCCAAGCAAAACCACCTGCCCCCGCAAGTCGGCTAGATCGAAAGTCGGATCGAGGACGTCCGAGGCCGAAATATAACGCGCCAGCCGCGGCGCAAAGTGGAGGATCGCCCGGCCCCGTCGATCGGTCGGAATAGTGGTGCCGCCTATCCTGATATCTTCGATCCCTTGTGGGCCGGTATCGATCACGACCGACTTTGCGGCGCCGCCGATGCGCACGACTTCCAACGCAAAACTCGGGACGATCATTTGCCGATAGGCAACGGCGAGAGCGAGCCGCCTGACCACGCCGTCGGCGTCCGGCTCGACGGCAATAGCCCCAGCGGCCAACGCAGCGGCGCTGAGATCAGGCTGGTTTTGCACCAGGTATTTGTAGCTCTTCAAAAACGGCATCGGATCTTCTCCCGCTTGGCGGATAGGGGCGGGATGAATCTGGCCTGAATAAAGCGCCACCTTCTCACGACTAGGGGCGAGCGCGAGTACCGTCGGGACGGCAGCGATCGCTTCAGCGAGGTCGTGATCGCTCGGCGGCAACTGCGCCAGCGCGTCTGCCAAAGCTGGAGGTAAGTAGGGCAGTTCTCGTGCGATCTCGGTCGGCGAAAGCCGATCACGTTCGGCGAAGACGATGTCGATTCCGACGACGCGCGGACGGCTTTGGGCGATGCGACGGATGAGATCGGCAACCAAATGCCGCGGCCACGGCCACTGCCCGTATTGGGCGAGGCTTTTCTCGTCGATGTCGACGATCGCCACACGTGCCGGATCACTGGCTCGCGGCCAGAACTGCTCCACCAGGTCAAAGCCGCGCACGCGCAATTCGGTGATGATGCCGGGGTCAACTACGCGAAGCGCCAAGGCGCCGACGACCACTGCGAGTGCAGTCGCGCGGCCCGGACCGCGCAGCAGGGCGATCCTCCAGCCCCAACGCGCTATCACAACTCCAGCTCTAGCCCGTCATATGCCGAGATCACCTCGACTTTCTGATCGGGCCGACTGATCTCCTCGAAACGGACGGTATCAGCGAAGACTTTCTCGATCATACGGTCATCATATGCCGGCTCGTGGTGGAACAGGACCAAGCGCTTAACCCGCGCCGCCTGGGCGAGTTCGACCGCAACTATATTGCTCGAATGACCCCAATCCTCCTTGACTGAGATTGTGTCGGCAAGCGAATACATCGCGTCAAAGATCAACAAATCCGCGTTCCGGTAAAACTCGACAAACGGATAGCTGTCGTCGAGCCGGGAATATTTGTGCTCACAATCCGTGGAGTAGACCATCGACTTGGTACCCAGCGAAAAACGATAGCCGTAAGAATCTCCCGAATGGAATTGCTTTAGCGATGTCACCGAAAGCCCGCCGATCTCATAGCCGTAGCCGGGTTCGAGAGTAACGAACTCGATCGTCGCCGCGAGCGAGCGAAAATCGACAGGAAAACAGGGAGCCGACTGCTGGGTGAGCAGCGCCTCGTGAAGTTCGCGATGACCGCCGTACACGCGGATCCGATTTCCCGGAATATACGCAGGGGCGAAAAACGGGAATCCCATGATGTGGTCCCAATGCGGGTGCGATAAAAATATGTTGAAGGTGTGCTTGCGGCCGGGGCCGTGCTCCTGGAGCACCCGGTTCCCGAATTCCCTCACACCGGTGCCGAGATCACAAAGAAAGTACTCGTCGCCGCCGGTAACGATTTCGACGCAGCTGGTGTTGCCACCAAAAGTGCCGCGTATCGAAAAGGGCAGCGTTTGGTCGATAAACCCGTCGATCTCTTCTGGCGTATCGAGCGTCCGGCCGCGCGCCGCCAGCAATGCGTCACGGATCTTGGCGCGCACGGCGCGCTCCCGCAGCGGCGTCGGCAGCGAGCCGCGCGTCCCCCAAAACCGCACCCGCAATGCTGTCCCC
>JBARIB010000873.1:0-2342 GCA_049799535.1 Allostellaceae bacterium
GATCGGACGTGGCATCGACCAAATCCTGCCGCATCCCGGCGATCCGCGTCTCCAGGAGACCAACGTCGGCTCCGCCAAGAGTTATGTCCAGCTGGCAGAGCGGGTGAACGGCCCAATCCCGGCGCCGGTCGATTTTTCCTATGTTTGGGGCGATGCTCTCGACGAGCTGCGCCGCGCAGCACGACAGGGGCGGATCATCAATCTCGAAACCAGCGTCACCAGAAGCCGGGATTACGCGCCGAAGGGCATCAACTACAAAATGAACCCCGAGAATATAGCCTGCCTGACTGCAGCCGGGGTGGATTGCTGCGTTCTCGCCAACAATCACGTTCTCGATTTTAGCGAAGCCGGACTTTGCGAAACGCTGGATGCATTAGAACAGGCCGGCATACGGCGCAGCGGCGCCGGCCGCGACTTGGCGGAAGCGCAGGCCCCCGCCGTCATCGAGGTGACAAATGCGGGCAGGGTGCTGGTCTTCGCGTTCGGATGCGGCAGCAGTGGGATACCGCCCGACTGGGCCGCTGGCCGCGACCGGTCCGGCGTCAATCTCCTCCCCGACCTGTCCAATCGCACCCTCGAGAGCATCGCCCAACTTACGCAAGGGTCACGCCAGCAGGGAGACGTCCAAGTAGCCTCGATCCACTGGGGTGGGAATTGGGGTTATCGGATCAGCCGCGACGAGGTTCGTTTTGCGCATGGGCTGATCGACGTTGCCGGCTTTTCTGTGGTCCATGGTCATTCGTCGCATCATCCCAAAGCGATCGAAATCTATTGCGACCGACCGATCTTTTACGGTTGCGGCGATTTCATCAACGACTACGAGGGCATTGGCGGGTACGAGGAGTTTCGTAGCGAACTTGCTCTGATGTACTTTCCGCGGCTGGATGTCGCGAGCGGCAGGCTTATCGACCTCAAACTCGCGCCGCTCAAGATCAGCCGCTTCCGGCTGCACTGCGCACCCCGAAAGGATGCGATCTGGCTCTCCGGCATTCTGGACCGCGAAAGCGCGAGGTTCGGCACTCACGTGTCATTGAGCGACGGCAACCGCCTCGTCGTCCGATGGTGAGAGGCCTCGCGGCGCTCTCGATAGAAAGGTTCCCCCACAAGAGAAATGAGCCTCTTCATAACCTCACCTCGACACGGTTGATGACGTCCTCGACGCCAAAGACATACCACGCATCGTGCTCGGCCATGTCGCGCTCGGCCTCGGTGGGAACGATTCCATCGAGCGCGACGACTGCGTTTTTGACCCCGACCCGCAGCTGGTCGGCATTGACAAACGGGTCTTTCTCCAAAACCAGCCGCACCGCATCGGCGATCTCGAAGTCGCTGTCTGCTTCGGGGGGCGTCACGCCGAGCCCGTTTATCACGTCCCGGCTTCCCGCTACCCACCAGGCGAGCGCGCCGGCCAGCCGTTTTTGCCCGAGCCCGGTGACGTCGCCGTCGAGTGTGACGACGCCGTCTTTCACGCGAATATCAAGCGTCCCAGTCGCATCCGGCGGGTCGCGAACCGGCTGCAGGTCGCCCTTGACCCATTCGCGAAGGCGGCACTGTGACAGGGCCGGCTCGTCGAGCAAGGCATCGCGAACAAGGTCGCGGATCTCCCCGTCTTCCATCGCCACGGCGGGCCGGACGTGCAGACGGTCGACGATGAACCGACCCTGGATCGCCTCGGCGGCTTTGCGCAAGGCCCGCCGCTTCGCACTGACGTCGACGACCTCGCCCTCCATCACGAGGTCTCCGTTCGACAGCGTGAGGGCAATCGGCCGCTCGTCAAAGCCGATCCGCATATCGGCGCGCAATGCTTCGCGAACACGTTCGAGGAGAGCGGTGTCGTCGGTCATTATGAATCTCCGCTGCAAATAATCACCACGCCATTGTGGCTCGACGAGGTTCAAGCGCTTGGCGCCATAATCCGGCCGTTGTTGGTGTGTCGCGTTGATCTAGCTCAAAGCGGCGGCAGAGAGGATCTCCGAGACTGTTGCGGTTTCTATGAGGGCCGCGATGGATCCCGCTGATCTCGACAAAATGTCCCAGCTCAGCCCATTCGAGTTAAAGGACGCATTGATCAAGTTCGCCGCAAGCCATTCCGAGCGGCTGATGCTGAACGCCGGACGAGGGAATCCGAATTTTCTCGCGACGGTGGCCAGGCATGCGTCTTTCAGCTTGGTGTGTTTGCGATGAGCGAAGCGGAACGATCCTTCGCGTGTATGCCCGAGGGCGTTCTCTGACGACAAATTTCTTCAGGAGGTCGTCGAAGGCGTCCTCGACTGCAACTATCCGTCGCCCGTGCGAATGCTCACCCATACAAAAGAAATTGTCGAACGTTATCTGCGCAAGGA
>JBARIB010000874.1:0-13833 GCA_049799535.1 Allostellaceae bacterium
CTTTGCGTCCCAGAGCCGTGCGGTCTTGTCCGCCGAGGCGGTCACCACTCGTGCCCCATCGGGGCTGAACGCGACTCCCGTAACCCAATTCTGATGCCCCTGCAGCGTTGCGAGAGCAGCCCCAGTCCTTGCGTCCCAAAGCCGTGCTGTCCCATCCTCGGAAGCCGTCGCCACTTGCGACCCGTCGGGGCTGAACGCGGCGCTCATGACCCAGCCCTGTTGTCCCTCGATCACGGCGAGCACGGCGCCACTCTTGGCGTCCCACACCCGCGCAGTCTTGTCCGCAGAGGCGGTCACAACACGGCCCCCGTCGGGGCTGAACGCCGCACTCAAGACCTCATCCTGATGTCCCCGCAATACAGCGAGAATGGTCCCGCTCTTTGCATCCCATAGCCGCGCGGTCTTGTCGCGCGAGGCAGTCACTATCTGCTTTCCGTCTGGGCTGAACGCGGCGCTCTCTGCCGGGCCCGAATGCCCCTTCAGTACGACGAGAGAGGCGCCGCTTTTGGCGTCCCACACCCGCGCGGTCCCGTCGTCGGAGGCGGTCACCACACGGGTGCCGTCTGGGCTGAACGTAGCGCTTTGGACCGGGCCCTGATGTCCCTCCAATACGAGGAGAGCGGTACCTCTGTTCGCATCCCACAGCCGCGCGGTCTTGTCGTCGGAGGCGGTCACAACGCGCGTTCCGTCCGGGCTGAATGCAGCGCTCGAGATAGGACCCAGGTGCCCTTGCAACACCACACGGGCGCCACCGCCGTTCGCATCCCACACCCGCGCAGTTTCGTCATCGGAGGCGGTCACCACCCGGGTACTGTCCGGGCTGAATGCGGCGGTCTCGACTGAGCCTTGATGCCCCTCCAGCACGGCGAGAACGGCGCCGCTGTTCGCGTCCCACAGCCGTGCGGTCTTGTCCGCAGACACAGTCACGACGCGCTTGCCGTCCGGGCTGAAAGCGGCACTTGTAATCCAATCCTGATGTCCCGCAAGCACGGCCAGGGCAGCCCCGCTGTTCGCGTCCCATATTCGCGCAGTCTTGTCCAAAGAGGCCGTCACTATGCGCGTGCCGTCCGGGCTGAACGCGGCGCTGCGGACCCCGTGCTGGTGCCCTTCCAGCACCGCGAGAGCAGCCCCGCTCTTCGCGTCCCACACCCGCGCGGTCTTGTCATCGGAGGCGGTCACGACGCGCTCCCCGTCGGGGCTGAACGCGGCGCTCCTCACCCAATCCTGATGCCCCTCAAGCACAGCGAGAGCGGCGCCCGTCTTCGCGTCCCACACCCGCGCGGTCTTGTCTGGAGAGGCGGTGACCACGCGCGTCCCGTCTGGGCTGAACGAAGCAGACCAGACCAGATTCTGATGTCCCTTCATTACGGCGATGGCGCCGCCGGTCTTCGCGTCCCATACCCGTGCGGTCTTGTCTGCAGAGGCGGTCACGACGCGCATCCCGTCCGGGCTGAACGCCGCGCTTTGCACCCAATCCTGATGCCCCTCCAGTACGCCGAGAGCGGCGCCGGTCTTCGCGTCCCACAGCCGCGCGGTCTTGTCCGCAGAGCCGGTCAGGACGCGCGTTCCGTCCGGGCTGAACACAGCGCTCCAAACTAGGTCGCGATGGCCCTCCAGCACACCGAGGGCTGCACCGGTCTTGGCGTCCCATACCCGTGCGGTCTTGTCTGCAGAGGCGGTCACCACGCGGTCTCCGTTCGGGCTGAACACCGCACCTAGAAGCAAGCCCTGATGGCCGATCATAATCGCTTTTTGGCGATCGCGGCTTCGCGATCGTGCAAGAGGCGCCATCGCCTCGGGCCATAATGGCCGGCCGTCTCTCGCGCGCATGTCGCGCGGCAGAGCCTCCTGCGCAATCAGTCCGGCGAGTTCGAAGTGGCCCTGCTCGAATTCTTCCGTTGCTTTTGCGGTAAGAAATCGAGATTGGTTGAGCTGTGCCTCGGCAACCTTTTCGTCAGCCATTGCTTTTTGGCGCCGGGCTTCAATCGTCTGGCGGGCCGCCTCCACACTGCTTTGCCAAGCCCACCCACCAAGGCCGAGCGCTATGGCGGCCAGGACCGCCATGACTGCCGCTGCTATCCGTGCGCGGCGCAGCCGCCCTTGCCTGGCTTTTTCTTCCGCATCATGCCGCCGCGCCTGATGTGTACTTGAATCCTCAACCAGCCGGACCACTGCATCATCGAGTTCGTCGTGCCGACGCGAGAGCAAATCCTCAGCCTCTGTTAGCCGAATGCCGGCTGGAAGCAGCAGACCTTCCTGGTCTGCCTCCTTGGCAAGCCGATATCGCGCGGCCTCCTGTTCGAGCCTGGAAACTAGTTGCAAATCGGCTCGGTCGGTCGCGATCTGATGGCGGGCCAGCTCCCAATGGGTCAGCAATGCCTCGTGAGCAACCCGGATCGTGGGTTGATCACCTGCGCTTTGTTTGTCGGCGACCAGCAGCCGGGCTTCCGGCGCCAGAAAGGATTCGATGAGCCGTCTCTCCGGGCTTCGCTCGGGAAAACGGTCGAGTCTCGTCGGGCGCGCCGCGATGAGCCCCTGTGTGCCGTCGCCGACCGTGACCAGCGCACGCAATACGCGTGGAAGCCCGGCCCGCACCTCGTCGGGTTGGTCCCGGAAGACCTGTCCGGCGCGCCGGCCGAGCGCGCCCGCAAGCCCGCCAAGTTCGCGGTAGGCCGCGAAAGTCAATACCCCATCAGTGTTGCGTAAGAGCCAGAGCTGGTCGAGCAGAAAGGACAATAGCGGCAGCGCACCGGGGTCTCTGGAGGCCTCCTCGCGGATCGCCTCATCGAGACTGATCCCGGTTTGCGGCTCGGCCTCGAAGCGCAACCCCGCCTCTTGCGCCGGCTGGCGAATAATTTGGCCGAGCTCGGCATCATCGGGCGGCATTAGGAGATAACGTGATTCAATCGGGGCGAGGCGCGCCAGTTCGGGCAACCCTTCCAGCCGGTCAAAAAAGTCGCTGCGCATGGTTGCAATGACCCAAACGGATCCGCTGCGCGACAGTGCATCCAATGCCGCAACGAAGCCTCGCCGCGCCGCGGCATCAAGCTGTTCGGTGAACAGCTCTTCCAGCTGGTCGATCACCAGTGCCAGCCGGGCCTCGGCAGTCGCGGTCAGACTTTCCCGCCGACCGGCCTCGGCCAAGGCCTGATCTATCGGCAATGCCGCCTGGACCGGCGCCTCGCGCAGAAGACTCGCGAGCCGCGCGGCTGGGCAACGCAGCTCGACTAGCTCTGGCAGCGCAGTCGGAGCAGTGATCGCCGCCGCCAATCCGCCCAGAAGGTCGCCGCTGGCATCGGCGGGCCGCAGCAGCGCCCAGCGGCACAGTGCCACGCGCCCGATCATACCCCGCAAAGTCAAATCGGGAAGAAGGCCCGCCTTGATGAGAGAGGATTTGCCCGAGCCGCTGGCGCCCAGCACCAATACGAAAGCCTGTCCGCGTGCTTCCCGACCCGCTAAGAGCTCGCGCAGCTCGTTGCGCGCGCGTGTGCGACCGAAGAAGATCGGCGCGTGCTCGAATTCGAAGGACAACAGACCGCGAAACGGCGGCTGATGCCAGCGGATCTCGACACCTTCCGCACCAGCCCCGGCCTGCCGCTGAAGCAGCTCCCGCAGATGGTCATAGAGCTGTTGCTCAAATTCGGCAGTCGTGCTGAAGCTGGAGAAGCCAGCGGTGAAACCTTGGCCATCTGCCGCGCGCAGCCAGCGCGTGATAAACTCCTCAACGCGTTCAAGCTGCGCCAGCCGTTCTCGAACTGCGGCGGCGTCCCGCAGCCCGCTGACGGGATCGGAGTCTTTGCGGTAGATCAGCAGATGCGGGGCCCCGTGCTCGCGCGCCCCGGCGAGCGCATCCTCGAACTCCCACTCCGTGCCGGTAACCGGGCGCCCCGACAACGCGCCGCGGAATTGCTCCTGCGGCAAGGGCACACCGAGTCGCGACCACAGGATCACGACGACTATTTCGGCGCTGCGCGGCGGCGGAATGTTGCGCGGATCCTGGAAATGGTGCGTGGCGACGAGCGGCTCGCGCTCCCAAAGGACCGTCTCGATATGGAAATGATAGGCGAATTCGCGGTCGAGCCGGTCAACGATACGCTCTGCGAGGCCCCGTTCGGGGCGCACGTCAGAGGGTGAGGAGATAAAGACGCGGATAACTCGCTTATCGGACATTTGCTTGGGGTCCGTGGGAGTTCTGGTTGGCGCTGGCGCAACAACATCAGCGCCAGCTTACAAATTATGCGTTAGAGTGCCCACCGGAAAGGATCAAATAAGTCGGCCCCGAAGATGTATTCAATCGAATTTAAGCCGTTATATAGGTGATGATCGCCCGGTCAGAGGAGCGTCCTAGTCTCAAGGCCAATGCTGCTGCTGCGCGGCTGTTAGGGAGTGGAAACCGAAAACTGACAATAACCCGGTCGTTGGCGGCCCTGTGTTGCATTATTTTTCTCGCCGGGTGTCATGGATCGACGCTCGACGCGATCTATCCGGGCAGTTTCGGCCATACACCCCCACCGGCAATCAACCTTCCCCCGGCCGATTGCCCGCCCATCATAGACGAATGGGATACCTGCGGCGCATAGTGTTCAATGTAATTAGGTTGTAGCTTAGCCTCGTTTTTTCCAGGTCAGAGTGACTATTGCGGTATTGTTTTCTGAAAGTCTTTGAGAGCCTTGACGAAGGCTGCTGGCTGGTAGGTCGCGCTGTCGCCGATCGACTTGTAGAGTCCCGTCAGCGCATCGTTCATCACCTTGCTTTGCTCGGCGCTGAGGTAGCCGACCATCCTCATTGCACTAGCGATCGAGCCGAGCGCCAGCGTTGCCTGCTCCGCGCCGGAATAGTCGGTGTCGTCGCCGGTCAGCCCGATGCCGATGACACCTTCGGCCAGAGCTTTCATATCGTCTCGGGTGAAGTCGTGGCTCGCTAATGGCTGCACGAGTTCCATCGCCGCGGACCGCACTTCGCTCGCTTCCCGGACAACCGTCTCCCATTTGACGGTGGTGGCGTGATGCAGCGCGAGCATGTGCTCCGCCAATGCTTTCGCCGCCGCCGGCGCGACGCGGGCGGCGATGACGCGCAGCATCACTGCATTGGCGTCGTAGAGCTTTACGGATCCGGGGCCGAGACCTGTGGATTTGCGCGGCCGCCAACGGATTTGGCTCACTGCATGATGGCAGGATTCACAGTCGAATAGGACAAGCTCGGGTTGAATTCCCTTGGGCGCATTCTTAGGGTCGAGAAGCGCGTCCATGCGTCTGACGAGACTGATCGCTTGCCCCACAGCCCAGACCTGCACGTCGTTTACCGGCCCCTTGCGCTCGATGTATTTCTCGTTGACCGTAAAGTGCGCCGGCTCGGCTGCGGTGTAAGTGTCCAGCTCAAAGCCCATGCGCGGATGGCCCGCGCCCATGAGCCGGTGCGTAACGAACCGCATTTCATTGCTCGTATCACCAAAATGGCAGGACAAGCATTTTTCCGCGCGCGCTACCGGCTTCTCGGTCGGGTAGAGTCCGGCATCCAGGTTTGCTTTGTGCCCGGCGCCCGACAGGTGGACGCCGAGCCACTTTTCCGCACCGCCATGACATGCCTCGCAGCCGACCCCGTCCGAGATGTCGAATCGGGGTCCCCGCAGCGCTTCCGGTACGTTATCAGCATGGCAGTTGAGACAGATCTCGGCTGTGACGGCGTCCCTGAGCCCCAGATTGTGGGCAATCCGGACCCCGCGCTCTTCGCTTAGCACGGCGTAAGCCCGATGGTGCTTGTCGATCTTATGCTCATCGGCCTCTTGCGACCAAATCAGGTATTCGTTTTGCATGACCGCCGAATGCTCGGCCGGCTTAATTGCGCCGTGACAGTTGTCCCCCGAGCACGACCTCACCCCGAGATGCTTGGAGTCGCTTTGCAGGGTTTGGGGTTCGGCCCGAGCCGTGGGCGCGAGCATTAGGGCCACGAGAACAGCGATAGGGATCCGATGCAATTTTTTTAACGGCACTTCGCCCCTCATCTAGTTTCCCTTGTCCCTGACTCGGATACTTCAGCCGCGTCTGTTGCCGTCTCAGCGGGGAATCGTTCTGCGAAACTCCTTTAGCGCTTTGACGAACGGCTCCCGGCGGTAGCTCTCATCGGACGCGAATGAGCCGTATAGGTCATCCATTGCCTTCTTCATGACGGTCACCTGATCCTCGCTGAGATCACCGGAGGATTTCATCGCGCTGAAAATCGAAGCGAGCGCCATCGTCGCCTGTTCCGCTTGCGAATAACGCACTCCCTCGCCCGTGAGGCCGAGCGCGATGATGCCGCCGATCAAGGCCTTCATGTCGTCGCGGGTGAATTCGTGAGCCGACAGGGTCGGTAGGATCGTGTTTGCGAGGCGGCGTATTTCACGGGCTTCACCCTGGACGGCGGCCCAGGATTCCGTTCCGGCGCGCTGCAGCGCCAGCATGTGCGAACCCAATGCCTTCGCTGTAACCGGGGACAGGCGGCCCGCAATGACTCGCAGCATCACGGCATTGGCGTCATAGAGTTTGACCGACCCGGGAGGGAGCCCGGCGGCCGTGTAGCCCTCACCCTGTAACGAGTTGTAGGGATGGTGACAGGATTGGCAATCGAACAGTACCAGCTCGGGAAACAGCCCTTTTGGAGCGCGTTTCGGCTCGCGCAGCGCATTCATGCGTGTGGCTAGCTCGACCGCTTGGCCGACTGCCCAAACCTGCGCATCATTCACGGGCCCCTTGCGCTCGATATAGCCCTGATCGACAACGAAATGCGCCGGCTGGACTGCCGTGTAAGTATCGAGCTCGAACGCCATGCGCGGATGGCCCGCGCCCATGATCCGGTGAGTGACGAACCGATTGTCGTCGGCGGGGTCGCCAAAGTGGCAGGATAGACACTTTTCGGCGCGTGCGGCGGGCTGTTCCGTCGGGTAGAGACCGGCCGCGAGGTTGTCGCTGTGACTAGCGCCGGAGATGTGTACGCCGAGCCATGATGAGGCGCCGCCATGACAGGCCTCGCAGCCCACGCCATCGGAAACCTGAAACCGCGGGCCGCGCTTGGCCGGTGGAACCGGGTCGGTATGGCAGCCGAGGCACATATCCGCGGTCGCGGCATTGGCCAAGCCAAGGTTCCGCGCGATCCGCACCCCCCGCTCCTCGAGCAGCGCGGCATAGGCGCGATGGTGCTTGTCACTCTTCGACCAAATTAGATACTCGTTTTGAGCTACCGAGGAGCCTTTGCTTCTCTCAGTCGCCCCGTGACAGTTGTTCCCGGCGCAGGAAGCAACGCCGAGGTGCGTGCCATCCTCTCCTCGCCACTGCGCTCCCGCCTGACCACCAATCCCCAGTAACAAAATCAAGGCAGTGACCGCGGTGAGGCGGTGCGGCTTTCGTTTGGTGCTCCCTCCCGGCATCCGACCTCCTCTTTCACGGTTCGGAACGGGTGTCAACGCTTCCCGATTAGCACGTTTCCAGGCTTGAGATCGCCATCCAGCATGACGTAGGGAGCTGTTCCGATGCCGGCGATTCGCGGACCCCAACTATGAACCTCGGCGCAAATTCTGCCCGGCCCGGGAACTGGCAAATCTAAGCAAAGCTTGCTGCCCGATAAGGTCCAGCTACGTTCCGCCGGCCGCGTATATGCATTGCGAGTAGTATCCCAGATGCGGACCAGTGCGCTCCCGTCCTGGCGCAGATAGGCCTGCAACATGAAACGGATCAAGGCACCCCCGCCGGAGTTTGCGGCGGAGCGCGGGACCCAAGCCACTGCGCTCAGAGTATTGCCGGCAAGCGTCGGCGGCCCGCCGCCCACCTCGGCGGCCCCTGCTGTGACCGACGTATAGAAGAGCATCGCCGCGACCACGGCGGCCCGGGCTACTGAGGCCGCCGGTCTGAACGACGTGTCGAGTCGCATTGGAATGATCTCCTACCGATTGAGCGCGTTAGGGCCCATCGCTGAAGGCCAGCAGCGTAGGCGTATGGCTCCCATTATCTTTGCTTATCAACGCTAACCCATCGTATTCGCAGCGACCCGCGACTGTCCAGCAAGTCCAGAGCGACCGATCAACCGCGATACAGGCATCTTTACCCCGATTTATGGATCGATTACTGGTGTCAATGGTTCCCCAGCGCACAACGTCGTTCCCGATGCGGACAGAATCTGTGGGGTGCCGCGCATCAATGGCGCATGAAATAGACGCGGTAGAGCTGGTCGCGGAAGCTCTGGCTGGTGGCGAGCGCGGTCTGGAAATCCGTCTTGCCGAGCACGTAAGTATCGACCTCGTCCATAGCGACGGCGGTCGCGTTGCGCGGCTCGCCGCTGATCAGCGCCACCTCGCCGAAGAAATCGCCGGGACCGAGGCGTGCGACCTCGTGATCGGCGCGGATGATTTCGACCTCGCCTTCGGATATCAGGAAGAATTCCTCCCCGGGCTCGCCTTCGCGGATGATCGTGTCGCCGGCGGCATAGTGCCGTTTTGTCATGTTTTCGGCGACGTCGGTGAGCTGGCGCGGCGTCAGCGCCTTGAATAGATCGATCGGCCGCAGGAACTCGCAAATCCGCAGTGCGTCGTGCAAGACGACATCGGACATGATCCGGCCGTCGACCATATGCACGAGGCGGTCCGCCGAGTCGATGATGCGGTGATCATGCGTGACCATCATGACCGCCGAGCCATGCTCGATGGTCTGCTGCTTCAGCAGCTTAATCACATTCATCGTCGAATCCTTGTCGAGCGCTGCGGTCGGCTCGTCCGCAAGCACCAGCCTTGGATGGTTGACGAGAGCCCGGCCGATGGCCACTCGCTGGCGCTCGCCGCCCGACAAGTACCGCGGCCTGTAATTGATACGATGGCCGAGCCCCAGCCGCTCCAAGATGCCGACGCCGCGCCGGCGCATCTCGTCGACCGGCGCATCGCCGAGCTGCGCCGCCATCTTGACGTTCTCGTAGGCTGAGAGCGCATCGAACAGATTGTGCATCTGGAAGATAAAACCGATATCCCGCCGCACCTCGACGAGGGTGCCGGCGTCGAGGCGCGACAGATCGCGCCCGAGCACCTCTATTCTACCTTGCTGCACCGACCGCAATGCGCCGATCAGGGTTAACAGCGTGGTCTTGCCCGCTCCTGAGGGCCCGGTCATCACTACCAGCTGTCCGGCCGGGATCTCGATGCGGTTATTGAACAGAACCTGGTTTCGTGCTTCGCCCTCACCGTAGTAATGGTTCAGGGCCTCGACGCGGACGACTGGCTCCGAAACCTGGGCGGGGGCCGTCGCCGGCGCCGTCACTCTTTCGGCGACCAATGCGGCGGACATCAGAAGACCTCGGCGGGATCGGCCCGGATCACCCTTCGCACCGCAATCGCAGCCGAGATCAGGCACATGCCTAGGGTCAAACCGAGACTCACCAATATTACGTGCGCCGACATGTGCAGCGGCAGCAATGCAACCCGACGAATCACCTGGTAGAGTGCCAGGCTCACTAGCAAAGCCGGGACCCAACCGGCAAATGCATTGAATGCAGCTTGTTGCAGCACCACGCGCAGCAGATAGCGCGCCCGATATCCCATCGCCTTCAGTGTCGCATATTGCGGCAGCTGGTCGGAAAGATCGGTGTAGGTGACCTGATACGAGATCAGCATGCCGACGACAAAACCGACGATCGTGCCCATCGCAAAGATCGGTCCGGCCGATGACACGGCGGCTTGAAACTTGCGCTCGAACTCGAGCAGCTGCGGCTTTGTGAACACGGCGATCGTGTCGGGCAGCGACTTTCTCAGCGCCTGCTCGACGGTCGTGATATCACTCCCACGCTGCACCTTGATGATGCCGACATCGACGCTCGACGGGTTCCCGGCCGGGCCGCGCAGCAGGCTTGTGAAGGTAGAGCGGCTCATCATGACAGTGCCGTCGCTCTGAAAATCGGGGCCGAGAGCAAAATTGCCAACCACTTTGACTTTCCCGCCGTTCAGCTCGGATTGCGTCGCATGGTCCATCCCCAAAAACCGGCGGGCGCGGCTGTCGACGAGCACGGCGCTCGGCTCCTTCAGTTTTTCCCGGTTGGCGTTCACATCAGGGAACGAAAAGACCGGCTGATCGGGATCGAAGCCGAAAGCGCGCACAAGAAAGATCTTACCATCGCTTGGGTTCTTCCAGAAAAAATCGAACCAGTCGGCATAAAGCGGCCGCGCGCTCTGGACCCCGGAGGTTTTGGCGGCAACGTCGAGAGCGGAAAGAGGGAACGGGTCCCGGGTGGCAAAGGCGTATTTATGCGCGCTTTGAATCAGGATATCGCCGTCGAGCCCGCGGATGACCGCAAGCGCGCTCTCGAAAAAGGCCTGCTCGAAACCGAGCTGCATCAGCATCAGTAATACCGCGAAGCCGATGCCGGCGACCGAGCGCAATAGCCGCGACTTGTTCGCAACAATATTGCGCCAGGCAAGCGGCACCGAACGCGGGTGTACGATGCCGAGGCGCTCTGCTGTCGTGTGCCGGAGGGGAGCAGGGGCAATCGACAGAACCCGACCCCCTCAGAAAACATCCGCAGGATCGGCTCGGCGCAACCCGCCCACCGAGAGCAGTGCCGAGATCAGTGCCATGATGAGGGCAGCTGCGAATACTGCAACGAGGTTTATTTCGCTCATCGCCACCGGTAGAAGCGTCTGCTCGCGGATCACCGAATAGAGCCCTAGTGCGGCACCCAATGCCGGAACAAATCCGGTGACAACGATCAGCAACGACATCGCGCTGACGGTCGCTACGAGCGAGCGGTCGCGGTATCCGATCGCCTTCAAAGTGGCGAATTGCGGCAATTGCCGGCTCACTTGGGTCGACACGATCTGATATACGATCATGATCCCGACCACGAACGAGATCAGCAGCCCTGATCCGAAGATGATGCCGACCGAAGTCCGCGTTGTCCAATAGGCGGTCTCG
Organism: Allostellaceae bacterium; assembly: GCA_049799535.1. GTDB lineage: Bacteria > Pseudomonadota > Alphaproteobacteria > ATCC43930 > CGMCC-115725 > AP-15. The sequence continues at coordinate 10,923 of JBARIB010000874.1, forward strand.
TGCGCCTTGAGCTGCTGACGGGTGAAGATCTGGACGCCCGGGCCGATCGCCTTTCGCAAATCGCCGGCCGCGCGGCCGGGGTCTATACCAGGCTTCAGCCGGATCGCGCCTAGGTTGACGATTCCTGCGCCGCGCAACGGGAACAGCCGTGCAAAATTCGCGACGCTGGTCAAGGCGACGCCGAGACCCATAAACCCGGTGCCCAAAACGTATCGCCCGCCGATCGTGATTTTGTGATCGTCGATCTCGACGACCCGGCCGGTGTTGAAGGGCCCGAACATTGGCCGGGTCGAGCTGTCGACGAGGATCGTGTCGGTTTGTTCGAGCACGTTGGTCTGCCGACTGATGCTTTCCGGGGTGAGGATGTGACTGGCGGGATCGAAGCCGATCACAAACACGTCCGGCCAAAAACCCCCTTCGCCGCTTTTCCATTTCGTATACCCGAAATAGATCGGCGTCGCCTGCTGCACATTGGGCAAAGCCCGCGCCCGATCGAGCTGATTGAGCGGAAAGACGCCGGGCTGGGACTGGTATTCGTACTCATTTGAGGCCAGCAGCAGGTCGAACCGCATATTGTCGTAGAGCAACAAGCCACCGCGCGGCACGGCATAGAAGAAACCGAGCTCGACAAAGACAAGAAGGATTGCCATGAAAATCCCAATCAGGGCAAGCGCGGTCCGCCTCTTGTCATAAGCTAAAATACGCCAGGCGAGAGGAACTTTCACAGCCGTGAGAGTTCGGAATGGCAAAAATGAAACATCTCGATTTGGGTTGTACGCGAGCAAAAGACGATCAGCAACTTCCGAGGTGCGGTCTTTTGCCGAAGAGCGACACGAAAGGGTGATTGGGACGGACGCCGGTCGCCGGCCTATAATTAGCATAGCACCCTGCCGGCGAGGTGCCGCGAGCCGATGAAGGAGTAGCAAACAATGACCCGTCTCACGGTAAATGGACAGGCGCGAGAGGTCGATGTCGATCCCGACACCCCGTTGCTTTGGGTCCTGCGGGACACCTTGGGCCTGACCGGGACCAAATACGGCTGCGGCATCGCCCAATGCGGTGCCTGCACGGTCCATATCGACGGGGTTGCCACGCGATCATGCTCGGTGCCGGTGAGCGCCGCCGAAGGGATGCAGATCACGACCATCGAGGGTCTCTCAGCGAATGGCGGTCTGCATCCGGTGCAACGCGCCTGGATCGCCCATGACGTTCCGCAATGCGGCTATTGTCAAAGCGGGATGATCATGGCCGTGGCGGCGCTGTTAAAGGATCGGCCGCAACCGAGCGATGACGACATCAACGCTGCAATCACCAACATCTGTCGCTGCGGCACCTATGCCCGCATTCGAGCGGCCATCCACACCGCCGCCCAGGCCTGATGGGGAGGTCGCGATGACATACATGTCGCAGATCAGCCGCCGTTTTTTCCTCACCACTGCCGCCTCGGCCGCGGGCGGGGTCGCGTTCGGCTTTCGCCTTCCGGTCGGAGACGGTCCGGCCGAGGCCGCAGCCAGCGCCGCCGAGGTAAATGCCTGGGTCGTGATTCAGCCCGACGACGCCGTCATCATTCGAGTTGCGCGGTCCGAGATGGGGCAGGGGATCACTACCTCGTTGCCGATGCTCGTCGCCGAGGAATTGCAATGCGACTGGAGCAAGGTGCGCGCGGAATTCCCTTCCCCCGAAGATAATCTTCGGCGCAAACGCGCCTGGGGCGATATGTCGACCGGCGGCAGCCGGTCGGTGCGGACGTCGCAGGAATATCTCCGCAAGGCCGGTGCGGCGGCGCGTGAAATGCTGGTCGCCGCAGCCGCGGCACAATGGAATGTCCCCGCCGCCGAATGCCAGGCAGCAAACAGCATTATCACACACCAACCAAGTGGCCGCATTCTGCGCTACGGCGAGGTCGCCGAGGCCGCCGCGAAGCAGTCGCCGCCGACAGAGCCGAAGCTGAAAGATCCGAAGAACTGGACTTTGATCGGAACGCCGCAAAAGCGGCTGGACACGAAAGACAAGGTCACCGGGAAGCCGATCTTCGGCATCGATGTCCGGGTGCCGAACATGCTCTATGCCGCCATCGTCCAATGTCCCGTCTTTGGCGGCGCGCTAAAGTCATACGACGAGTCGAAGCTCAGCGGGCTCAAGGGCGTTCGGCAGGTAGTAAAACTGCCCAATGCCGTCGCCGTCGTCGCCGATAGCTGGTGGCAGGCAAAGAAGGGCGCGGACGCGCTGCCTGTGACCTGGGACGAAGGGCCGAACGGCCAAGTCTCCAGCGCCAGCATCACCGAATTGCTGCGCGGCGGGCTTGCCGCGCCCCAAGCGGCGGTGGTCCGCAAGGAAGGCGACGTTGATGCGGCGCTCGCCGGCGCAGCCAAGCGCGTCGAGGCCGAATACGGCGCGCCGTTTTTGAGCCATGCGACTATGGAGCCACAAAACTGCACGGCACATGTCACTGCCGAGAAAGTTGAGGTCTGGGCGCCGACGCAGAGCGGTGAAGCCGCTTTGGCCGCGGCGGCGGCCGCAGCCGAGGTTCCGCCAGAGAAGGTGGTCGTGCACAAGACGATGCTCGGCGGCGGCTTTGGCCGGCGCGGCGCGGTGCAAGACTATGTCCGTCAGGCGGTGCTGGTCGCCAAAGCGGTTGGCCAGCCTGTCAAGCTCTTGTGGACGCGCGAGGAGGATATCCGCCACGACTTCTACCGCCCCGCAGCAATGGCCCGGTTCACCGCTGGCCTCGACGCCGCGGGGATGCCGATCGCCTGGCGGGTGCGGGTCACCGGTCCCTCGATCATCGCTAATCTGTTCCCGCAACGGCTGACCAACGGCGTCGATCAGTCCTTCGCCAACGGCTTCACCGACGAGATGGCCTATGCGGTGCCGAATTACGAAGTCAGCTATTCGATGCGCACGACGCATG
>JBARIB010000875.1:0-6573 GCA_049799535.1 Allostellaceae bacterium
GCATTATGGCGCCAAGCGGCCGGTGCCCGGTTAGTCGTGCGTCCGCGTTCTTAACCAACATACGCTTACCGTGAGCCTGCGGCTGCGCGGCCTCGCCCGCGTGATGCTGGCGCGCGACAGCGCGTAAGGCGCTTCAGTCGACGAGGTCGCCCGAGCCGAGCCGGCGGTGGAACAATTCGAACACCAGCCCGTAGCAGTGATAGGCCAGGGCCGGGTCGTAGCGCGGCCCCTCGTCACGCAGGAAGGCGTGCTGGCCGTTGACCTCGTGCCACTGGAAGTTGGCCCCGACCTCTTCCAGCCGGGCCCGGATCAGGTTGCGGCCGTCGAGCGGGACATGCGGGTCCTGCCGACCCCAGACGGTCAGCAATTCGCCTTTGATGTCACCGGCGCGCTTGAGGCTGTCGTCGCCCTTGCCGAGCGTGCCGGTATCGATGTCGGTGGCGTAGAAGCAGGCAGCCGCCAGCACGTCCGGGTTCAGCGCGGCGCGGAAGGCCAGATGGCCGCCGAGGCAGATGCCCATGACCCCGAGCCGCCCGGTGCATCTTGCATGCCTCGCCAGATAATCGAGACCGGCCCGCGCATCGCTGTCGAAGGCCGAGGTTTCCTTGGTGAATTTGAGGTCGTTGCCGCGGTCGGTGCCGGCCACGTCGTAGGCCAGCACGGTGCCGAGTGGCTCGTACTCGTGATAGACTTCGGGGGCGCCGGCGACGTAACCCTGACCGGCAAGAAATGCCGCCATCCGCCGGATCGGGCCGGTGATCTGGTAGATCTCAGAGTACAACAGAATGCCCGGATAGCGGCCCGCCGCCGCCGGCCGGAACAGGTGCAGGCGCATCGGCCCGGTCGGCGTCGCGATGTCGGCGAATTCCTCCTTGATGATCATCTGGCTCGTCCTCCCGTCAGCGGAGCGCGATCTTACCCTGCGGTCGTCATTCCGGCGAATGCGCAGAGAGGCCGGGGAAATTCGGTTTACAACCCAATCGCGCCTTCGTTCGTGGCGCCCAACGAGCTTTGAAGAAGCGGGTGCGGCCGCCCCGCATCATGATCACCGACAAGCTTGCCAGCTATGGGGCGGCAAAAAGGGAGGTTATGCCCGGCATTGAGCATCGGCAGCACAAGGGGCTGAACAACAGAGCGGAAAACTCGCACCAGCCGACGCGTCGACGAGAGCGGCAAATGAAGCGGTTCAAATCGGCCGGCCAGGCGCAGCGGTTCCTCTCAGCCCATGATCAGATCAATAATCTCTTCAACCTCTGCCGCGATCACGCCACTGCCGCCGAGCACAGAGCTTCCAGGGCCCAAACATTACGGGTCTCACCCGGGTGCTGCCGGCGTTGTTGACGAAGATATCGAGCCGGCCCTCGGTAGCACCGATCTCGGCAGCGAGGCTTTCGATCGCGCTCGTATCCTGCGCCGGAGTGCGGCTAGCGCGGTGGCCGGTGCCGCGCAGGCTCGCGATCAACTGCTCGGCCGGGTGGACGTCATTGCCGAAGGTGACGACAACCCGCGCCCCCGCCTCCGCAAAGAGGCGCGCCGTCGATGCGCCCAGACCTTTGCTGCCGCCGGTGACCAGCGCCACCTTTCCGTCGAGCATGCCCATGCTGGATGACGCCTGTTCAATCGGCTGCAGCGGCGAGCGGCGGACCTAGGGTCTTCATAAACTCGATCAGATAGGGCTTCCACAGCTCGGCGTAGTAATGGCTGAAATGACCGTGAGTGTTGGGTCCGGCCGGGATCAGTACATAACGGCCGTGCCTGACTCGCTTCATTGCGCGTTCGACGGTGCCGAGTTCCGGCGGGTTCGCGTGATCCTCGGCGTCATTGATCAGCAGCATCTTGGCCTTAATCTTGTCGAGATCGGGCTCGGGGTTGTAATCCTCGATCGCCTCGATCGCCCACAACGCGTCGTTGGCATCGCCCTTCGCCGCCTCGCCCAGTCGGCGCTCGTAGAGCGCATTGGCAGCGGCGAGAGTGGGCGCCATCTCCTGAATGCGGGTCGGGCTTTCGGTGCCGAAATTCCCCGCGGCCGCGTAGATGTAATGGCGCGGGTTCGTTTCGTAGAAGCCGTTGTTCCAGTCCGGGTCGTGCCGGATGGCTTCGGCCTGAGCGCGGCGGCCGAGCCAATTGCGGCCGCTGATCTCAACCGGCTGGCAGGAGAGCGGCACCACCCCGTCCATCAGATCCGGATACATCTCCGCCCACATCCAGGCGTGCATGCCGCCCATCGAGCTGCCGATGACCAGCCGCAGATGGGCGACGCCGAGGCCTTCGGTGATCAGCCGATGCCCGGACTCGACCATGTCGTGGTAGCGGTAATGCGGGAAGTTCCCCCTAAGCCCGTCGGAGGGCTTGCTCGACCCGCCGCGCCCGACCGCGTCCTGCATAATCATGAAATATTGCGTCGCATCGAGCGGCTGCCCCGGCCCGAACAGCTCGTCGGCGAGGCTCGGCCGCAACCAGTTGGCGCCTGTGCCGGTGTTGCCCTGCAGCAGCAGCACGCCGTTGACGATCTTGTCCGCCGCGTCGCGTTTGGCGGTTCCCAGAGTGCGGTAATGGAGCTTCAACTCGGGTAAAGTCTCGCCGCTGCGGAACACATAGTTCCGGATGACAAAGTCGCCCTCGTGATAATTCGGCCAGTGAACGGCATTAGCAGGCATTGGCGGACCCTCCGGTTTGAATTGGGAAATCCCTGTCGTGGCTTATTCGAGAACGCGGTTCAGGAACGTGTCCATCCTGGCTATCGCCGACTTCGAGAGATCGCTCGGGAACAGTGTGAAACCATGCGCGCCGCCGGGGTAAATCGTTAGCTCGGCCTGATTGCCCGCCGCGATCCAGCGGGCATGCATGAACAATGTATCGTCCAGCAGCGCATCCTTTGTTCCAACGCTGAACAGCGCAGGGCAGAGATTCTTGAGATCGGCATAAAGGGGTGAGATATCGGGCACGCGCCGGTCGGTGGCCGTTGGCAAAAACGCATTGTAGAACTGTTGCATGTCGATCGTCCGCAGCACGAGCCGCGTGTTGCCGAACTGACGCTGGCTCGGTGTCATGCTGAGGTCAAAGGCGCCATAGACGATATTGGCGCCGCGGAACCCGGTATAGCCGTGGCGATCTCGCATGCGCAGAATTGTTACCGCGGTCAGATGTCCGCCCGCCGACTCGCCGCCGATCGTTAGAATGTCGGTGCCGAATTCCTTCTCGCCGTGCTGCACGAGCCAAGCAGCAGCGGCCTCGCAGTCGTCGGGTCCCGCCGGATAAGGATGTTCGGGCGCCAGACGATATTCCGGGGCGACGACCGCCTGACCGGTGTTATCGACGATCCGCTCCAGCATCGGATCTTGCATATCGGCGCCGCCGAGCACCCAGCCGCCACCGTGAAGATGCAGATAAATCCCGCGCGGCTGCGGCGGTGCGATCACGCGCAGCAGGATTTCGTTACCGTCTTTGCCGGTGATGGTCATGGTCCTTGCCCGGTTCGACATCACCGGGGCCGGGAACGGCCCCTCACCGCGGCGGCGGGCGGCCCGCATAGCCGCCGCCCCAACGATCCACCAGTTGGGCTGGCCGTTCAGCAACTCGATCATCTCGGCATTCAATTTCGCCGTATCAGGGTCGATCGCCGTATCGCCGAACAAAGTGGGATCGAACGGGTGGGTGTCGGTCACGAGCTTCCTCCTTGCGCTCACTCCTTGTCACGTAGATGGAGCTAACGCATCGGCAAGGGCGTTGGCAATGGCCGCTGCACCGAGCGCGTCGCCCTCTCCTGTGCTCCGGACGATCCTCCGGGAAGTCAGCCTTTTTTCGGAGTCATCCCTCGCATATCGTCGTCGTCGATGAACGCCCGCCGACCCATCCGCCTTAACGCCTTCGACATGGCGTGCGTCGGCCACATCCAGCACGGGATGTGGACGCATCCGCGCGACCGTTCATCGGACTATACCTCGCTCGACCATTGGGTGCGCCTCGCACAAATGCTGGAGCGCGGCCTGTTCGACGGACTTTTCCTCGCCGACGTGCTCGGCGCCTACGACGTCTATGGCGGCAATGCCGACGCCTCCCTGCGTGGGGCCGTGCAGATCCCGTTACTCGATCCGATGGCGCTGGTGCCGGCCATGGCTTACGCGACCACGCATCTCGGCTTTGGCGTGACCTGCAATCTTGCCTACGAGACGCCGTTTCTATTCGCCCGCCGCATGGCGACATTGGATCATCTGACCGGTGGCCGCATCGGCTGGAACATCGTCACCGGCTATCTCGACAGTGCGGCGCGCGCCATGGGTTTTGATGCGCCGATCGAGCATGACGACCGCTATGATTTGGCGGACGAATATCTGCAAGTGGTCTACGCGCTGTGGGAAGGCGGCTGGGCGGACGACGCGGTAAAGCGTGATCGCCACCAGGGCATCTACACCGATCCCCGACGAGTGCGCCCGGTGCGCCACCACGGCAAGCAGTTTCATGTCGACGCCATCCCTTTGTGGGAGCCGTCGCCGCAGCGCACGCCGGTGCTCTACCAGGCGGGCGCTTCCGACCGCGGCCGCGTATTCGCCGCCCGGCACGCTGAGTGCATATTTGTCAACGCCGGCACCCAACAAAATGTACGCCGCATTGTCACTGATCTGCGCACGCGTGCGGCACCGCGGCCAATGCTGGTCTTTGTCGGCGCCAGCGTCGTGACAGGTCGCACCGAGAAGGAGGCGCACGAGCTGCTGGCCGAATACCGGCGTCACGCCAGTGTCGAGGGGGCACTGGCGCATGCCGCTGCCTCGCTCGGCATCGATTTCGACCGCTACGGCATGGACGAGCCGATCGAGGCCGGTGCCAGTCAAGCAATTCGCTCCAATGTCGAGGCGATCACCGCCGCTCTCGGCCCGGGCTGGTCAAAGCGTCAGCTGATCGAACGGTTTGTGCTCGGTAGCCGACAGCCGCCGATTGTTGGCTCGCCCGAGCAGGTCGCAGACCAACTGATCGCCCGGGTCAATCAAGCCGATGTCGACGGCTTCAACCTGTCGCGCACTGTCGTTCCCGAGTGTTTGGAGAGCTTTATCGAACTGGTGGTGCCGGTCCTGCAGGAACGCGGCGCCTACAAACGCGAATATGTCCCCGGCACCTACCGACAGAAACTGTTCGGGCGCGGAGACCGGTTGTCTCCAGAGCACCCTGCAGCGGCGGGACGCTGGGACTGACTGCATCAACTGAGACCAAGGTAGGACGCATGCGCAAGCTTTTCGGGCCGACCGGCACAATCACCCGCATCGCAGTCGAGAGCGAATTCCTCAAAAGCAATATGCTGCGGGATCCGACAGTGCGCGCCGTCGATGTGTACGTGCCTACCGGACATGACGGCCACGGATTACCGCTGCTGGTCGATGTTGTCGGCTTCACCGGCAGTGGCCTGTCGCACACGAACTGGACAGGTTCCCGCGAGAACCTGCCGGAACGGCTCGACCGCTGTAAGGCGAGATTCTGGTCTACGGTCGAAACCCGAGGATAGACGATCAGCATCGGTTTCGATGCGGTGTGGCCGTCAACGGCTGGCGTTGGACGTGTTCGCGCGACCTTTCTCGCTATCGGGCGTCGTCGATTGCCCCGGGCGGTCGTATGAGCGGTGTTTGTCCGTTTGGTCGTCATGATCCCTCTCGATCCTAACATGGCGCCGCCGACGGTTCGTGGCTGACTCCCCGCTGGAGGAAAGCGGATTCGAACTTGTATGGGGCTTTTCCTGTCAAGTAATTGTTTTGCTTTGTTGCCGGTTCTTTGTTCGGAGCGGGAAGGCCGTTCTCCGTCCCGTCGCCTGCGATCAGGTTCGCGAAGCGCGCGGAAGGTGGTCGAGGGACCGAAACGCTAAGCAAAGCTTGGCGGCTTGCCGCTTAGCGGCGGTTGTGTTTCGCAGCGCCTTGACGCCTGAGCCCGCGGAGCGATGATGAACTGCGACGGAGGCTTTGCAAAGCTCTGGCGTCTGAGTGGTGTCTGTCTGCGGAGGTCCGAGGGGAGCTCGCCATTGGGGCGCATCTTCGTGCCACAGACTTGTATACGGTAGGATCGTTTGATCCTGACCATGATGCAGTCATGCGCATCGGCGGCGAAGCTCCGGGCGGCGGGCCCATTCTCTCGGTCGGCATCAAGTGCCAGGTTCGAATACGGCATCCCGCCACCTCGGATCGTCAATTCGGCAGTCGTGCTGAAAAGCCAGCGCGAGCGCCGAATGGTGCTGAGTGCTATGCTCTCGTTCCGGTAAGCCCTTTCAGGACGCTGGACCTAAGACGACACCCTCCAGGGGCTCGCCAGTGGTGACAAAGCGCCAGAGCGCAATGATCAGTTTGCGTGCCAGCGCGGTCCTCGCGAAAGCGGGGATCATGGTCTTGCGCGTGCCAATACGGCTATCAGCGGTGCGGGCGCGATACCACAATGCCAGCGCGCTCTCCTTCTGAAACATCAGAAAGCGCCAGGCGAGTTGGATCATGCCGCGGCGGACTCGGGCGTTGCCGGCTCGGGCGAGCCCTTGTTCGCGCCGGCGCGCGCCGCTCTCATCCGGCAAGCCGGTTAGGCCGGCCCCCGGGTCCGGCCTTCGGC
>JBARIB010000876.1:0-1751 GCA_049799535.1 Allostellaceae bacterium
CCCGCCATAGGCCAAACGGAAGCCGGTTACCACCTCGTCGAAAATCAGGATTACATCGTTCTCCGCCGTGATCTTGCGCAACCCTTCGAGGAAGCCGGGGGCCGGTGGGATGATCCGCTGCATCGGCTCGACGATGATGCCGGCCAGCTCGTTCTTATGCTCGCGCACGAGTCTCACGACGACCTCGAGGTCGTTGAAAGGCGCGACCAGAATCTCATCACGAAGGCTCTTGGGGATGCCGGCCGAGTCAGGGACCGGCTGCGGGAAGTTGCCCGGCCGCTTTGGAGCAAGGCTCATCAGCGAATAATCGCTCATCCCGTGATAGCCGCCCTCGAATTTGAGGATCTTGTCGCGCCTCGTGAACGCGCGGGCGGCGCGCATCGCGTAGAGGTCGGCCTCGGAGCCGGTCGACACGAAGCGCACCTGCTCGGCGCAAGGCAAGGCTTCGACGATCGCCTCGGCAAGCTCGATCCCGTGCCGGTTATTGGCAAAAAAGGTGGTGCCTTGGGCGATGCGCGCCTGGGCACCGGCGGTGACTTCGGGGTGGGCGTGACCGACCAGCATCGGGCCAGAGCCGAGCAGGAAATCGACATACTCCTTGCCGTCCTCGTCCCATACCCGCCCGCCGCGTCCTTCCCGGATCACCACATCGCCCGGAAAATTACCGAACGTGCCCCCGGGCAGAACCCGCTTTGCCCTCTTTACGAGCCCACGCCTGAAGTTTGCGTCGTCGACGTCGTTCAACTCACCGCCCCTTTCGTTGCGAGCCACCCCTCCGGGACAATGTGCTGGTCGCGGGACAGAAAAATCGTCGTCCGCTTCATCAGCCTGCGAGCGGCCGGTTCGAAAGGTTCCCGACGATGCATCGTCATGCCGTTATCCCACACTACGACATCGCCGACCTGCCAATTATGGCAATAAACAAATTCCAGGCGCGTCACGTAAGCATAGATCTCTTCCAGCAGACCCATCCCCGCGCTCTCGTCCATCCCGTCGATCCCGACCGTGGTCGTGGCGTCGAGATAAAGCGCTTTGGCCCCGGTCAGCGGGTGCCTATGGACGAGCGGATGCAACACGGGCGGTGTCTTCCGCTTCGCCTGCTCCGAGATCACCCGGTCGACACCCTGGTAGCCGGCGAGGCGTTTGACATAGCTGAAGATGCCTCGCCTGCCCTCGATCGCGCTTTTGAGCCGGTCGGGCAAACCGGCATAGGTGGCGCTCAAATCGACCCAAGATGTCGTGCCGCCCTCGGGCGGCAGCTCGACCGCGTATAGCATGGCGCCGGTCGCGGGGTTCATCATATACGACTGGTCCGAGTGCCACTCGATCTCGCCATCGCCAAGGCCGCCGATCGGCCTTGCCAGACCATCCTTCAGGTTTGAGATGAGCCCCACTTCCGGCACAACCGGCGAGGCCCAATCGGTGCGGACAGTGCGCTCGAGCAGGCCGAAGACCGCGCCGAAATCGGCCAATTCCCGCTCGGAGAGCGCTTGCCGACGAAACACCACGACCGGATGCTGCGCCCACAGCTCGCGAAGCCAATCGGCGGTTCGATCATCGAGCAGCTCCCACAGCTGCAATCCGATCACCTCGCGGGCGAAGCTGTCGTCCAGCGCGTGAACCTCGATCGTCATGTGCGTTCCTCCAAGAGTCCGGCTCACCCCCGACCCTCTCCCCCACCCTGACCCCCCGCTCGGGGGAGGGAAGGGTTGGGGTAAGCGGAGCGGGCGCGCTGGGCAACATCCTCGCCC
>JBARIB010000877.1:0-4251 GCA_049799535.1 Allostellaceae bacterium
CGTGCTTCATGCCGCCGATGCCGGGGCCATGTCCGGCGCGCGGGTCGAACACAATGAACGGCCGCTTGTTCCGGTCGGTGGATGTGCCCTGAGGCGGGACAATCCGCACCAACCCGTAATTCACCGGTCGGGGCAGCGAGCGGCCGTCGAGCACCAACTCGGCATCGAAGCTGAGCACGTTTGGCGCCTTGCGGGCATTGTGTTCGATGCTGTTGTTGCCGCGCTGCCGCAACACATCCAGCAGTAGAATTGAGCGCTGCCACGCATCGACCCAATAGTCGAGCATGTCGTTGACGCCGGGCACCGGCCACGGAGATGGTAGGTTCGCGGGCTTCTCCGCGCCGTGAGATCCAGGATTACCTTTCATGTCAGCCTCTCAGCTCATGAGCCGTAGTTGATATAATTTCAGCTTTATTTTACAGTTTTGTGAACTTGCCGCCCGCACAACGGGGGGATAGTGGGCTTGGCGTGGCAGGTCCTTGATCTAGATCAAAGGACGGACGACCGTTAAGCAAGCTTGTTGCGACGCACAAAAAACGCCTGCGGTTGCCGAGTCAACTGGATTCCGCAACGCCTTCTGACCTATACCAAATCTCGCGGAACTCCGTCGCACGGCTGTAAATAACCATGGTTGATCAGGTGGCCGACGGCGCGGCCTGCGATGGCTTACCCGCTTCCAGGGCTCGGACGAACTCACCGGACCCGGCACCCCATTTCGTAAAAACCCGGAGTGCTGTGGTAAATGGCACATCCACTGGATGCACTCGCTCTGGCGGCAGGATGTATACCGCTCCAGCCATTGGCGTCGGCACCGAAGGCACCAGCACCGTAAAGGAACCGTTTTTCAATTCCTCAACAATCAGTGCGGGAACCAGTGCCTCCTCAATCTCGGCGAGACAGGGCGCGAATGCCGGGTCGTCCGCCTCACCCATGACGCGCCCGGTGAGGCCGCGCAGCAGCGTGTAGCCGGGAAGCCTTTGTAGTACCCTCCGCTCGATGACATTCTTCGCTTGTAAACCCGCCCTGGTACGGACGATCAAACCGGCGATAAAGCAAATGACGGCGAGTAGTAGGATCGCCAGGATCTCCTCAAACTTCACGGAACCGGGGATGGCAGCCGTGATCGGCTTCATCGCAGTCACAATTCCTTGGAGGGCCTTCAGGAGCAACAGCACCGCGATATAGACCGGCAGAATAATGAGCAGTCCGCCGATCAGCGTGGTTTTGATGAATTCAGCAATCGTTCTCATCTGGGTCTTGCTCCGAATAGGCTATTGGCGACGGCCCTTCTTCTACCACTCGTGATATTGTCTCACATATGGTCGCACGAAACCTTGGCGATTATCTGACTATACCGTTGCTCACATTTTTTTCGCGCATGGCAATCAGCAAGGACTGCACGTGCCCGTTGTGACGCTGGATGACTGAGACCAAGTCGGCGTGCTGCGTGCTGGCCGTGCTGATGCCGTTGACGATAACGTCGGTGACCTTGTAGCCATGATTGGCCGGGTTGAGCCGCCAATCGATCCTGATCGGTGCGTCGCCATCGATCTGGACGCGGCTCGATACGAGGACCCCTTCCCTATCGGGCTGGCTCCCCAGCACGTCGAACCTTGCGCCGCCGAGGGCGCGGAGGGCGGTGGAATAGCCGGCGACGACGTAATCCTCGTAAAGTCCGACGAACTCCTGGCGCTGCAGCGCGGTCGCGGTACGCCAATATGTCCCGAGAGCAACACGCGCGCAGGCTTCCACGTCGAAATACTGACGGAACTGCTCCTGCTTGGCCGCTACCGTATCTCCGTTTCGCATGGCTGCGATGGCGCGACCCCCAAGATCGCCGACAAAGCTCGCCGGATCATTCGTGACGGCCAAGCTTCTCGGGGTATCCACGATGATGCTGGAAAATAGGACGAAAGCCGACAGCAGCAAAAAACGTTGTATCATTTTGAACCTTCAAAAGCGGTCGTGCGCCTCGGGCTTTCGGCGCCTGTGCCTAACCTGCGCGCCTGAACAGGGCCCCGGAAGAATTATCGCGCCCGAGAATTCGCATCAGGCAATGTGACGGTGAGAGCGCAAGGTGCAGCGGATCAACCGGCTCGATCCCAAACTTGCCCGTAACACGACGCTAAACCGCCAATTGTTGCGCCGGCTATGCAGAAATAACGGATTTTGTGGATTAGCTAATCGCTCCTGGAGCTGAGCCCAACCCGATATGTGCTGTTGCGTGGGTTGCGCCAGATACGCGTTTGTGCTGCGTGACGCCGATCCGGAAGCGTGAACAAGGTTCAAACAATGTATAGCCAGTGCTCCCGCCTCCGGAGAGGGCGCATCGCCCCGAGCGTCAGCGACATCGACAAGTCGGCGGGAGGATTTTGGGCTGGCATGAGCCCGTCTTAATTAATTTATGCTGCTCACGGTAAGGCCAAAGGCTTGACCGCTTCATCGCCGAGTGGAACCAGGCAACAAGCTGCCCCGAACGCCGAGCGGGTGGCAAAGCGCCACACCCTGATGACGTTGATACGCCACGCGCGGCAGTGCCGCGACTAATTCTGGCGTCCCGTCCGTTTGCAGTTGCGCTTGTCCGCGCCGACGGCCCCATTCGCCTGACGGCAGTCCTGGCGGGTGTCCCGGCGCTCCCCGCGCCGCTCCATCCCGTTGGTTTGGGCGATGGTGAACGAGCCGTCAGTTGATGCCTCATCCATCACCTTGACAGGTTCCGCGTTCGTCGAGATGGACATGCCAACGACCATGCCGAAAATGATCATGAACGATCTAATGATTATGAACGGTCTAGAGATGAATTCAGGTGTCACGTCTTGGTCCTCCTTTGGGACGATTCTTGCGACCTTCAGCCAGACTCCGTATTATCGCCCGGTCTAAATGACAATAAGATTACCTGCGTGTCGGGAGCTGTCTGACCTCCCGCGCCCAGCTGGGCAGGGAAAGAGCTAAGACCAACCCGGACGCGCTCAGGATTGCGTTAATCGCTTCATGTATCTTTCTCCTTTGGGTTCATATCTGCGGTGTCTAAGGAGCTAAGCTCCCCTCGCACTTGAAGCCTAAACAGCGCGGTTCGCCGGCGGCTATGCAGAAATAACGGATTTTACGGGTTGATGAACCGCGCCCCTGGAGCCCGTTGGAGGGTGATCAACGGGGTCTCGCTGAAGGCCGCCCGGTAGGCCGCTTCGAAACGCCCTAGCTCCGCGAAACCGAAGCCGCGGACAAGCTCCAAGAGGTTTGCCCCGTCGGGATCGGCGTCGCGCAACGCGACACGTGCCCGGCTCAACCGGCGCAACAGCACATACCGGGTCGGGCCCATGCCAAGGAATTCGGCGCAACAAGAGCGCAGGGTCCACCCGGTTACCCCAATCAGCTCGCACAACTCGGTCATGTGCAGAGGCTCGCTGAGATGCTCGGCCAACACCTCCTCGAACCTAATCATGATGCTGGCGTGACGGCGTTTGGTCGGGTCGTCAGCTCGCGTGCTGGGGCCGGTCAAGCAGGCGACCAGCGCCTGGATCAAACCTTGCTCGAGGGCGCGCGCAACCTCTGTATGCGCCAATAATTTGGGCTTTGTCTCAGCGAGGCGGCAGACTTGCGCATGCAGGCGCCGCAGGCGCGCCATATCGCGCGGGGAGGGACGCAGGATTTTTCCCTCCGGTGGCAAATTGAAAGGCTTTCCGGAAAGAGCCCGGCCATATTGTTCGAGCTGCAACGGGTCCAGTGCTATGACGTTCCACACGAAGGAGCCAGGCGTTGACTGGTGCCGCCGCTCACCCCGGCCGTGGAACACGATCTCGCCCGGCCGCAATTCCGTCCCGACCCATACCGGCTGCGGCCCGGAATGCGCCGGAAACGTCACGAAAGAGAGCGGCGGCCCCAGACAGACATAGGCAGCGCGCGGAAAGTCTTCCTCGCAGCGTAACACCTGCAAATCGTGCAGCTCCGCCCAGGTTAGGCGGGCCTTGAACTTGGAGCTTGATGCAGTGACGATTTCGATTTGTGCCTGGCGCAGGCTCGTCTCGTAGTGGTCCGGTTCGAGGAACGTGCGCGTGCCGCTTCCCGGCATTCATCTCTCTGTAAAAATGAAGAGCTAAAATCCAGGCCGAGCATTTTTGCCAAAAATGAGGATAGATCGCCCGATCGCGGTGCCTATGCAGATTTGACGAATTTCCACGCCGGCTCGATGATTTCGGCCGGCTTTATATCTTCGGGGGGTCGACGCAGTGCTGCCGAAGGCGGTTCTCCGAA
>JBARIB010000878.1:0-1631 GCA_049799535.1 Allostellaceae bacterium
GCGTCGTCGGCGATCAAGGTCGTGTAATAGCCTTTCTCCTTGAGGAATTTGCCATTGCGTTGCCAGTCGACGATGCCGCCGCGTTCCCGGGTGAAGTAGTCCACCTCCCCCACAACATTGCCGTAGAAGTAGTCGAAACCGCGGTTCTGCGGCCAATATTTCTTGTCGGCGTGACCGAGGTGCCATTTGCCGACCATATAGGTTCGGTAGCCGGCTTCTTTGAGCGACTGGGGAAGGGTCCGCTCGTCAGTGGCCAGCCCGAAGGTGTGGCTGGGGAAGATAACGAGCGTCTGCAACCCGTAGCGCATCGGATACCGGCCGGTCATCAAAGCCGCGCGGGAGGGAGTGCAAACCGGCTCGCCGTAAAAGGACTCCAGGCGGACGCCCTCCTTGGCGAGCTTGTCGATATTCGGCGTCTTCATCTCGCCGCCGCGGTAGCCGAGGTCGGCGTTGCCGAGATCGTCGGCCATGATGAAGACGATATTGGGCTTCGGGTCCGCCGCTTTTGCAATGGCGACCGAGGCCCAGCAGAACGTGGCTACAATACCAAGATGTAAGAATCCCTTCATGGTCAATCTCCGCTCGGCTGCTGCAACTTCTCCAGCACCTGGTCCAACGAGAAGCTCGCCGCCTTCTGGCGGGGCGGATAATCCTTAAACGTCGCCAGGAACCTGCCGACATAGGCTTGCGCCGGGACCAGCATGAAAGCGTGGTCGAGCAGCCAGTCGTAATAGGTGTTCGATGTGATGTTAGCGCGTTCATACGGATCGAGCCGAAGGTTGAAGATCAGCGGCACCCGCAGGTGCGTGAAGGGCTCGGCCCACACCCGGAGCGTGCCCGGCGCCCTCTGTTCCAGGAAGACGAATTTCCAATTGTCGTAGCGCAGACCGGTCAGATCGCCATCGTCGGAGAAATAGAAAAACTCCTTGCGCGGGCTTGTTGGCTCTGCACCGGTCAAATAAGGGAGCAGGTTATATCCGTCGAGATGCACCTTGTAGGTCATGTTGCCGGCCTTATAACCGGCGAGCAGCTTCTCCTTGATATCCGGCGCGCCGGCGGCGGCGAGTAAGGTCGGCACCCAGTCGAGGTGCGAAACGATGCCGTTCGACACACTGCCCGGCTTGATCTTGCCCGGCCAGCGGACCATCGCCGGCACGCGGTAGGCGCCTTCCCAGTTCGAGTTCTTTTCATTGCGGAACGGGGTCATCGCCGCGTCCGGCCACGAGTTCATGTGCGGGCCGTTGTCGGTCGAATACATGACGATCGTATTGTCTTCGATGCCGAGCTCTTTGATCTTGGCGAGCACGGTGCCGACGTTCTTGTCGTGGTCGATCATCGTATCTGCGTAGGGTCCGAGCCAGCGCCCCGCCTGGCCGAGGCTCTCGGGCTTGGTATGGGTGCGGAAATGCATGTGGGTGAAGTTGACCCACAGGAAGACTGGCTTGTTCGCTTTCACCTGCTTGTCGAGGAACTCGGCCGCACGGGCGGCGATATCGTCGTCGATGGTTTCCATGCGCTTCTTGGTCAGCGGCCCGGTATCCTCGATCCGTTGGGTACCGTCGGGGTTCGCGAAGCTGTGGATGACGCCGCGCGGACCGAAATTCTTGCGGAAATTCGGGAATTCCGGATCG
>JBARIB010000879.1:0-1524 GCA_049799535.1 Allostellaceae bacterium
TTTACCGGCCATGGTCGGCAAAGGATTTTCTCGGCGCTCTTCCGCCAAGTGCGCGCTGCATTGCGGTGCTTGACCGCACGAAGGAGCCCGGCGCGCCAGCCGAGCCCTTATGTCTGGACGTTGCGCAGACCCTGTCCGATGCTTTCGCGCGGGGCCAGCGCCCAAACTTCCCGCTAGTTATTGGCGGCCGTTACGGTCTGTCGTCGAAGGAATTCAGTCCGGCGATGGCCAAGGCCGTTTTCGATCACCTCGCACAAGAGGAGCCGCATTCCGGGTTTACCGTTGGGATCATCGACGATGTGTGCGGAACCAGTCTGCCGGTCGACAGCGGGTTCGACATCGAGGCGCCCGGTATCCATCGTGCGCTGTTCTTCGGCCTCGGCGCCGATGGGACGGTCGGCGCCAACAAGAACAGCGTCAAGATTCTCGCCGAGGACCCGGACCGCTATGCGCAAGGGTACTTCGTTTATGACAGCCACAAATCGGGGGCGGAGACGATAAGCCATCTGCGTTTCGGCAATGCGCCGATCGCCGCTCCGTATCTTCTACAGTCGGCCGATTTCATCGGCGTTCACAAATTCGATTTTCTGCAGAAACGGGACGTCCTGGCGGCGGCCCGGCCCGGTGCAATCGTCCTGATCAATGCCCCTTATGAGGCGGCGTCGGTGTGGGGCCAACTGTCACGACCGGCGCAGCAACAAATTATCGAGAAAAACCTTCGCCTGTTTGTGATCGATGCCAGCGGGCTCGCGCAGCGTCTCGGGCTGGGACCGCGGGTCAATACGATCCTGCAGACCTGCTTCTTCGCGATCAGTGGGGTGCTGCCGCGCGAGGAGGGGATCCGGCGCATTCGCGAGTCGATCGAAAAGGCTTATGGAGACAAGGGCAAAGCGGTTCTCGAAAAGAATTTTGCCGCTGTCGATACCGCGGTCGAACATTTGCACGAGGTCGCGGTACCGAAGGCGGTCACGTCAACTGAGGAACTCCGGGTGTTCGTGCCGGCCGACGCGCCCGACCAGATCAGACGCATCGCTGCGCTGCAATTCGCCGGCCGTGGTGACGACATCCCGGTCAGCGCAATCCCCGCCGATGGGAGCTACGTCGGAGGCACAACCCAATACGAGAAGCGCAATGTCGCCTTCGCGGTACCGCTCTGGAAGCCGGATCTCTGCATCCAATGCGGCCAATGCAGTATTGTCTGTCCGCATAGTGTGATCCGGGCCAAGGCCTACGACGGCGCATTACTCGAGGGAGCGCCGGAGGGGTTTCCTTCGGCCCAGGTCAATGAGCGCGGCCATCCCGACAAGCGCTTCACGCTGCAGATCGCCGTCGAGGATTGCACGGGCTGTGGCATCTGCATCGATCACTGTCCGGCGCATGACCCGCTCGAGCCTGGCGTCAAGGCGATCAACCTTAGCGAAAGATTGCCGCTAGTCGAGGCGGGGCGCCGCGAACTGGCATTCTTCGAGTCACTGCCCGAACACCGGCGCGAACAGGTCGATCTGCATCTCTCGCGCGGGCTCC
>JBARIB010000880.1:0-2600 GCA_049799535.1 Allostellaceae bacterium
GCGCTGCGCACCGGCGCCAGGCCCAGCTGCACCGGCCGCGCCCGGCGTGGCGGGATGATCCGTTCGAGACAAAGCCGCAGCGCCATCGGGTCGCCCTCGAGGGCAAGCTCGACCGCCCTTCTGATCAGCGCCTCGGCCTCGCCGTCGAGCAAGAGCTCGGCGGCCAATGTCGCTTTGTTACGCGCGCCCGGCGGCCGGCCCTTGGGGTTGCCGGACTGACCCTTGCGAAACCGGCCTTCGGGATTGCCCGACTGACCCTTTTTAAACCGGCCCCAGGCGTCCCGCCCCTCCTGTTTCTGCAATGAATCTTCAAGCACGAGCTTCTCCTTCGCGGCCAACGCGCCCATTTCCGAGCGCAACTTTGGGCCGGAGGATACGATACGAATATGGCAATTTTAGCGCGGCCTTTGCCATTCGAGCACGACCGCCAGGTCAAAGACCCCTCCCGAGTTGATCAGGGCCTTCTCCCCATCCGTTCGGGCTTTTACCTTGTGGCAAAAATAGGGCTGGGTCCCGAACCGAGGCCGTCGACCCTGGCGGAACTGTTTACGGCATAGGTGCCGGGCTGGAGTAGTCGCCCGCGCGTAGACCGGAATGGCTCCGGTCGTCCCCAAGGGATGGGCAACCCCTGCGCAAGAGCCAGGGGTTGGGCTGATGTGCAAATTGCGCTGCGCTGTTCCTGTCGCCGCGTTGCTGGCGTTTGCCAGCATCATCGGGGCGGATGTTCGAAGTGCCGAACTGGAAGGCGCACTCCAATATCCACCCCTCTCGGTCGGAGAGGATGCCCAGCCGCCTCCGCTGGCTAGAATGTTGCCGCAGCCGGTATCACCGCTGCGCATCGAACTGGGTGTCAGCGGGTCGAGCACGCCGCCCGGCACGCTCCGATTTTATATTCGTCCCCCGCTCCATTTGGAGCCGCGTGGAGCGGCCTATCCGAATGGGTTCGGCGGGTAACCATCGTTACCGCCCCCCGTGGGATCCAAGGAGCGGCTAAAGACGCGCCTTATGGAGGCTATGCGGCGACTTTCGGCAGGCGTCGAGGTTGTCGCGGGAGGGGAAGGGCTGATAACCGCAGTGAAAACTTGGTACTTTCTCCAGGCTCCGGCACCGCCTTCGGGGCTGTCAGATCGGCGAGCGACACCGTCCCGATAACGCGTTTATCCCCGTTCACCACTGGCAAACGGCAAACCCACCACTGGCTCATTTTTTGCGAGACATCGTCGATTTTCTCGCTCTCAAAGCAATACAGCACGTCCGCCGACATCGCTTCGCGCACCGTGATCTCGTCCCCGTTCGCATCTTTTGCGACAACGTGCTTCGCGATATCTTGAGCGGTAATAATCCCGACTAGCCGGTCGCTTTCCCTGACCGGAAGCGCTGGGAGATCGTGATCCGCCATCAACTGCGCCGCCGTTCTGAGCGTGTCGTCGGGCCCCACCACCTCGATGTCCGGCGTCATTACATTGTGAATTTTCACGGACGTCCTCCCATCTCGATCGGCATCGGATGCAATGGGGCTGGCTTACGGTATGTTGCACGCTCTAGGTCGGAGCCGCCCGTTTCGGCAGTCCGTTCCCGCCTGTCCACATGGGCCGCCATGCGATCGAACCGCTCGGCTAGATCGAACAACTCAAGGCGGACGTTTGCGTTTCGCCCGCCACGCAAATCGCCTGAGTTCGCGGGCTTTTTCCTGGTAATAACTGGCCGTAGGTAGCGGCGCTTCGATCATGCCTCGGCCCGTCCCCAGCTAATACCCGACGTTTTATCCTACCGTCTCCGGGGCACCTTCATCGAAGTCGAGGCGCCCCCGTTTTACCGGCACCTACAGTGAATGTTCCCGGCCGGCATCCTGTCAAACAGACGAGATCTTGTTTCGGTTCCAACTCCGCCTGTCGCCTAGAGTTTTGCTTAAGAGACTTTGCGGATACTCGAGTTGCGCAAGGCTGTGTTTAAAAAATGCCGCTCCTGTGTTTCACGCATGATCATCAGCTGGCGGATTCTGTTTACAGGCCGCGCTACTGCTGATCCCGCCCTAAAAATGAGACGCGAATTGCACCACCAAATCGCCTTTTCCACGGGCTCGTGGCGCGATGATGGTCGCCGCTCCGCTGTTCAACATGAGGGGGCATAGGGGCTGGAGTTGAGGTCGCCATGCGTTTACCCCTCTCTTTTACTGCAGCTCTGCTGCTGCTGTCCGGCATCGCGACAGCCGATGCGGCAGACACGACGTTGCTCGCTGCAACCGCTGGTTTCCTGCTCGGAAACGCGCATCGCTGCAACATCCCGGCCGAGCGCATCGTGCGCGCCAGCCAGGTTATCCGGGACATGATCCGCGCTGCCGCTCAAAACGTCGATGAGGAAACCGGCGCGGATGCTCGTTTTGCCGAGGCTTTCTCCTCGAGCGCCTACCCAGATGCGAACAGCGAATCCTTGGTACCGTCTTGCGCGGCCGTGTCGATGCAATTCCAAAGGCTCGAACGACACCACCAGCAAGCTGGCTTTACCGATTGAGGCCTCCGCGATGCGAGGCCTGTGTACGGTCGCGGCTCAGGAGGCCCGGCGACCTTCCGTCCTGCTCAGTCGTAACGATAATAACGATG
>JBARIB010000881.1:0-4636 GCA_049799535.1 Allostellaceae bacterium
GTCGGTAGGTTGTGTCACCGGGGGGTGAATGCATTCATACGGCCCCGCTCGCCCGGCGCCTCCTTCGATACCCGCCCCAGCAGGACGGATAGCCCGTCTACCTGTGCGTGTCGTGATGCGTCGGCTAGGGTTCTGTCTAGGCCTGCTCTTCCCATGCGGCGGTTGTCTTGTCGGCCCGAACTTCTCCGAGCCTACGGCGCCAGCGGCGGAAAGATGGATCGAAGCCAATGAGCCGTCCGTCGATACCCGTAACCAAGAGTACCGGGACTGGTGGACGGTATTTCACGACCCGGTGCTCAATCGACTGATCGAGATCGCGTACAATCAAAACCTGACCCTCGTCAGCGGCGGAACGCGGGTGCTCGAAGCACGCGCCCAGCTGGGCGTGGCGATCGGCGAGTTCTATCCGCAGCTGCAGCAGGGCAACGGCACGGTGACTTACATCCGGCCAAGCCATGCCGATTCGACCGCGTTCCCATTTGGCGTGACACGAAATTTTTGGCGCGACACGCTCGGGCTCACGGTCAATTGGGAATTGGATTTTTGGGGCAAATTCCGCCGCGCCATCGAGTCTGCCGATGCGGCTTATCTCGCCTCGATAGCAGGTTACGACTACGCACTCGCCACACTCCTGGGCGACGTCGCGACCACTTATATCGGCATCCGTACATTACAGACGCAGATCGAAATCGCCCGGGAGAACATTGTCAGGCAGAAAAAAGCGCTCGCGATCGCGCAGGCCAAATACCAGGGCGGCACCGCGACCAAGCTAGACGTCTACCAGGCGCAAAATGTGCTGGCGCAGACCGAATCGACAATCCCACAGCTGACGATACAGTTAAATCAAGGCTTGAATGCATTGGCCGTGCTGCTCGGCATGCCGCCGCAACCGATGGACCCGCTGTTAAAAGGTTCGAGCGGCATCCCGGTTCCGCCAGATACCGTCGCGGTTGGTATTCCTGCCGATCTCGTTCGCCGCAGGCCCGATATCCGGGCTGCCGAACTGGCAGCGATGGCGCAGAGCGCGCAAATCGGCATCGCGGAATCGAATCTCTACCCGGCATTCAGCCTGACTGGGGTTTTCGGCACGGCAGCCAGCAATGTCGGGCGAAGTAAGCTGAAGCGGGTTTTCGAGGGAAGGGGAATCACCTTCGCCTTCGGACCGGCATTTCAGTGGAACATCCTCAATTACGGGCAAATCACCAATCAGGTCCGGGTCGAGGATGCCGCGCTGCAAGGCCTCCTGGTCGATTATCAGAACACTGTACTGAAGGCGCAGCAGGAAGTCGAAAACGGGCTGACCAGCTTTCTGCAGGGTCGCGACCAGGTCGAGCTTCTGCGCGAGAGCGTCGCCGCCGCCAACGCCGCGCTCGGCATCGCATTATTGCAATACAACCTCGGCACCAGGGATTTCACGACGGTGCTGACGGCGGAACAGAACCTATATACGGCGCAAAGCAGCCTGGCCATGGCCGAGGGCAATGTCTCGGCCGGTTTGGCGTCGGTCTACCGCGCTCTGGGCGGCGGTTGGCAGATCCGCGTTGACGACGAGTTTGTCCCCGCCGCTACGGCCGAGGAGATGAGAAACCGCACGAACTGGGGTGAGTTGCTAGCCCCTTCCGGAACGCCTCAGCCGCCGGCTCCGGCGCTGCCCACTCCGCAAGACGTCAGTCCCAACCCCCGGGCGCCGGAATGGTGAGGTCGCTGTGAAAATGCTTGTCGCAAGCTTCCGCTGGCGCCAGTTGGCCCCCGCCCTCGCCGTGATCGCGGGATCGGCTGTTCTTGGTGGATATGGCTTCGTGCAGATCTGGCGGGGAAACCCGTTGGCGGCAGCGACAGCGCCGGAAATTAAGGGCCCGCCGGCGCCTGCGGCGCCTGGGATTGTGCAGGCACAGGTGACGCAACAGCCCTCGCCGCCGGTCCCGGTCGTCCGGCCTAAGACGCAGAGCGTCACCGATTACATGGTGGTGACCGGGAATGCGGCAGCCGTGAATGCCGTCAAGCTCGTCGCGCGCGTCGAGGGCTATCTCGACAAAATCCATTACGAAGATGGTCAATTCGTCAAAAAGGACGACCTCCTCTTCACGATTCAGCAGGACCAGTACAAGGCGCAGCTACAACAGGCCCAGGCCCAGGTGCTCACAGCGCAGGCGGCGCTCGCTTATGCTAAGATCGAGCTCGTCAGATACAGCAAGCTCGTGAAGCAGGACGCAGCGACCCAGACTGAGGTTGATCACTGGAATTTCGAGCGGGCGAGTGCCGAGGCGCAGTTGCTGAGCGCCCAGGCGCAGGTGGTATTGGCCAAACTGAACCTGAGCTATACCGAAGTCAGGGCGCCTTTCGACGGCATTGTCGGCAAGCATCTGATCGATCCTGGCAATCTCGTCGGGGGCGGCGGTCAGCAGGCGGCGCTCGCCGAGATCACGCAACTCGACCCGATCTATGTGGTCGCCAATTTGAGCGAGCAGACCGTCTTGAAGGTTCGGGAGAATTTGGCCCAGCACCGGCTTACCTTCGCCGATCTGCACAAGGTCCCGGTCGATGTCGGCGTGTCGGAGCAAACCGGGTTTCCGCTGCAGGGCACGATCGAATATGTTGCGCCTGGGCTCGATCCTGCGACCGGAACATTACTTGTGCGCGGCATTCTTCCGAACCCGAACCGGGACTTGCTGCCGGGTTTTTTCGTCAACATCCGCCTGCCGATGGGGAAGGTTGACCGCAATGCCTTACTGGTGCCCGACCGTGCCCTGCAGGCGGATCAGGGCGGCCGCTACCTGCTGGTCCTGAACAAGGACGACGTCGTCGAGCAGCGTTATGTGCAATTGGGCCAACTGATAGGCACTTTGCGAGTCGTCACTTCCGGCCTCAAGCTCGACGACCGGGTCGTCGTCGGCGACCTGTGGCGCGCAAATCCCGGAACCAAGGTGACGCCGCAGCTGACGACATTCGATACGACTTCCGCCGATTCGCCGGGCACGCCCGCCGGGGGACAGAAGCCATGATGTCGAAATTCTTTATCGAACATCCGGTCCTGGCCAATGTGCTGGCGATCGTGCTGGTGCTGATCGGCGCGCTTTGCATCTTCCGTCTGCCGGTCGCGCAATACCCGAATATCGTACCGCCGACCGTCCAGGTGACGACCCGTTATCCGGGGGCCAGCGCCCGAACCGTCGTCGATACCATCGCTCTGCCGATCGAGCTGCAGGTGAACGGCGCTCCGGGCATGCTCTACATGCAGTCGACCAGCGCCTATGATGGAACATACACGCTGACGGTCACCTTCGAGATCGGCTCCGACCCGAATATGGACCAAGTGCTGGTGCAAAACCGGGTGCAGAACGCGATGGCCCAGCTGCCGCAGGCAGCACAGGCCCAGGGCGTATCGATCCGGGCGAAATCTCCATCGATCCTGCTGTTCGTGACTCTGGATTCACCCGACGGATCGCGCGACGCCCTCTTTATGTGGAACTACGCGACGATCAACCTGGTCAATGAGCTGGCGCGTTTGCCCGGTGTCGGCAACGTCACGGTGATGGGCTCAGGCGCATACTCGATGCGGATCTGGATGGATCCGCAAAAATTGTATTCGTTCGGGCTGCAGCCGAAAGACGTAATCGATTCCATCAAAGAACAAAGCCAGGAAGTCGCGGCGGGACAGGTCGGCATGCCGCCGGCACCCAAGGACCAGCAATTCCAATACACCATCGACATTCTGTCGCGGTTCAACGACCCGAGCCAGTTCGCCGAAATCGTCGTCAAGGATCAGACGGCTCAAGGCGGCCGCCTCATCAAGGTCAAGGATGTGGCGCGCATCGACCTCGGCGCGCAGACCTACTCGCAGGATTTCAAGCTCGACGGCAAGCCGGCTGCTGGAATCGCCATCTATCAGACCCCCGACGCCAATTCGCTGAATGTTGCCGCCGTCGTCGCGGCAAAGATGGAGCAATTATCCCGTCGGTTTCCGCCGGGACTGCACTACAACATCCCCTACAACACGACGATCTTCATCAAGAACTCGATCAACGAGGTCTACAAGACCTTGTGGCAGGCCGGGGTATTGGTGCTGATCGTGATCCTGGTCTTTCTGCAGAACTTTCGTGCGACACTGGTGCCCGCGACGACAGTCCCGGTCACGATCATCGGCGCCTTCGCCGGCATGGCGGCGCTGGGCTACACGGTCAACCTGTCCACTCTGTTTGCGCTGATCTTGGCGATCGGCATTGTTGTCGACGACGCGATCGTCATTGTCGAAGGCGTCTCGAAATATATCGAGCAGGGCATGTCCGGCCATGATGCCGCGATCAAGGCGATGGGCGAGCTGTTCGGACCGATTATCGGCATCACTCTCGTGCTGATGGCGGTCTTCCTGCCCTCGGCTTTTGTGCCGGGGCTCAGCGGTCAGATGTTCGCGCAATTTGCGCTGGTCATCGCGGTCACCGCGCTGATCAGCGCCGTCAATGCGGCGACGCTCAAGCCGACCCAATGCGCGCTCTGGCTGCGTCCCCCTCGGCCGGTCGAGCAGCGGAACTTCTTCTCGCGTTGGTTTTCGCGCGGTTTTGAGCGCGTCTACGGCGGGATGGAGAACGCCTATACCCGGTTCATCGGCCGGATGGTGCGCGTCAGCGGACTGACGGTG
>JBARIB010000882.1:0-2901 GCA_049799535.1 Allostellaceae bacterium
GAGCGCGCGATCGCCGCCAAGGTGCAGGTCGCCGCGTAAACTGTGATAGCCCCTCAATGCGATTCGCCGGCCGGTTACCGCCACGATAAGTGCAATCCAGCTCAGCCACTAAAATTCCGAGAAATCGGAGCGCTCTGACGCGATTCTGACGCTGCGAGGCGGATTGGATCGCCCAGGATGTGGAGGAATTCTGCACCGGTAGTCCTTTTCTTTGTGCTCGCCGCGCTCGCGCTGGCGGGGTGCGCAGCTTCCCCGGTTCATCTCGACCCTCTGGCCGTTGATGGCCGGGACGGTGGCGGCCCGACCCCCACCTATCCCATGCTGATGCGGATCGGCGCAGCGGCGCGGTCTGGGGGCGACCTCCCCAACGCGGTCGGCGTCTACCGGCGCGCCGCCGAGATGGCACCGCAGGACCCCGCCCCGCTGATCGCGGCCGGCGACGTGTTGCTGCAGATGGATGTCATTAACGAAGCGATCGTGAGCTACCACGCTGCGCTGGTGCGCCCGGGTGAGACTCGGGGAGCTCAAATCGGGCTCGCCAAGGCGTTCTTGAAGAGTGGCAAACCCGAACTCGCGCTGGCGCCGTTGTCCAAGGTAATGGAGCAGACGCCCGAAGACCCCAAATTATTGCTGCTGATGGGAGTGACCAAGGATTTGGCGGATCAGCACCGGGAAGCGCAGACTTACTATCGCGAGGGCCTTGCGCGCGCCCCGGGCGATCCGGCTTTGACCGTCAATCTGGCCTTATCTCTCGCACTGAGCGGCGATTATGCCGATGCAGTGACCGTGCTCCAACCATTGGCGGCGGGGCCGAGGGCCTCACCGCACGAGCGGCAAACTTTGGCTCTCATCTACGGCCTGAAAGGCAATGCCGCAGAGGCCGCCCGCCTTAGCCGGATCGATCTCGACGACGCTGCAGTGAAGCACAACCTCGCGTATTACCAGACCCTTCGCGAGCTTTCGCCGGAAGCCCGCAGCCGGGCGATCCTGTCAGCCCGCAGCGGCACGCCGCCGGCGCCGGCTTCCTGACGGTCGCGCCTTGGTCAATGCTTTCCGAAGGTGTCGATTACGTTAATGGCGGCCGGGCCGAGCAGCACGATGAACAGCGTGGGCAGGACAAACAGCATCATCGGGATCGTCAGCAGAGCCGGCAGGCGTGCTGCCTTCTCCTCGGCGCGGGTCATTCGCGCGTCGCGCATCTCAGTAGCCAGGACACGCAGGGACTGGGCCAGCGGCGTGCCGAACTTGGCGGTCTGCTGTAATGAGTTGACGAGGCCTCGGACGCCGTCGGAATCGGTGCGGGCGTTGAGATTGTCGAAAGCCATGCGGCGCTCTGGCAGAAAGGTGAGTTCCGCCGCGGTGATCCCGAATTCCTCGGCGAGTTCCGGCCAAGTATTTCCCAACTCCCGCGCGACGCGAGCCAAAGTGGCGTCAAGGCTCAACCCCGCCTCGGCGCAGATGACCATCAGGTCGAGCCCATCCGGCAGCGCCAATCGGATCCGTTTGCCGCGTTTGTCGGCGATATTTCTCAGGTAGATCCTCGGCGCGTAAAAGCCAAAAATCACCGCAGCTATAGCCAGAAGAAACCCGAACTGCGGTCGAACCGGCATCAGATGCAGCATATGGGTGTCTGCCAGACTCAGGGTGCCGAACACAAACGGCAGTGTGATCTGCGCGAACAGATACCCGACCATTGCATCTTGAGATCTGATGCCGGCGCGCGCCAACATTCGGCGCGCGTCAGCGGCATGGCGGGAACGCAACAAATTGAGACGGGTCACGGCCTCGCGCATCAACCCGACCGGCTTGCGAGCGTGCGGGCTGCGACGGTTCGCCAGTGCCGCCTGGCGAAGCGTTTGCTTGCGCTGAATGATTTGCTCCAGGCGCCGCTCAAACGGGCTATTCGGTCGGAGCGCCTGCCATATCGCAAAAAACGCCACGAATATCGCGAGCGCGGCGAGAATCACGATCGCGTCATCGAGCTCGATCCCCGGCGGCAGCCAATCGGCGAATTGAAAATCCTGAAGCCGGGTGCTTCTCATATTTCGAACTTTGCCATTTTGATCATGATGGCAACTCCCGTAACCAGCATTAAAACAGCGACGGCATCGAGAATGAAACCGCGGACATCGCTGTAGAGCGGCACTAGATAATTGGGCGAGGTCAGCGCAAGCAACAGAATGACGACGAGCGGCAAGCCCGCGAGAATCATCGTTGTTGCCCGCGTCTCGCTCGACATGGCGCGGATCTTGGCGCGCATTTGCCGACGACGGCGCAGCACTTCGGACAAGTTGGCGAGAGTCTCCGCTAGATTACCGCCAGTCTCGCGCTGTACGCTGAGTGCAATAATGAAGAAGCGGAATTCCGGCACATCGATGCGCTTGGCGATATCCCACAGCAGACTTTCGAGGTCGCGGCCGAGCCGCATGCCGGCCTCGATGCGCCCAAGCTCGTTGCCAACCGGGTCGCGGATCTCATGGCCGGCGCCGATGATCGCTTCGCTAATCGGCAGTCCCGAGCGCAACGCCCGCACCATAAGATCGATGGCTTCCGGAAAGAGCGCAACGAAAGCAGCGACGCGACGCTTGCCCATGCGGCCGACGACCTTGTGAGGGACCACCGCGCCGAGCAGAACCCCGAGCAACACGCTGGGCATGACGCCGATCCGTCGCGCGTAAGCGAAGCCAATCGCGAGAAGAGCGGAGAGGACCAGGTTCGCGACCAAATACTGACCGACGCTGATCGCTCGCCCGGTCCGCGCGAGGCGGATGGCAAGCAATTCGCGGCGCGGCAGCCATCGCCGGGCGATGCGATCAATCTTCGGCGTCGCGCTTTGCTGTCGCGTCAACGATCGCGTCGCGGCGCTGTCGGCTGAGGGAATGCCATAAGCCCGGTCGCGGA
>JBARIB010000883.1:0-5230 GCA_049799535.1 Allostellaceae bacterium
ACATTCATGCACCGATCGATCTCCCCCTGTTCACGCCAGGGGCAAGCTCTGGGTCCCCGCTTTCGCGGGGACGACGGAGTTATTACTGCATCGTGATAAAGATGTACCAGGCTGCCGGTTGAGCCGACACGCGTTTTCTTGTCGTCGCTTCTGCGAGAGTGAAGAATACGCCAACTTACGCAACGAGTACTAGTCGACCGACTCCGAGCAGATAACCGCCTTATTAGTGGTGGGCTCAATATGGAACCGTTCGATGTCTTGCGCGATGTCATCCGATCACAGGCTTTTCCGAGCGTTGAAGGGGCTCCCCAGATGGTCAAGATTTACGAGCACATGAATGTGCACCCGTTTGGTGTCTATCGGCCCGATCGCGCTACACGCGTTATCAGCCTTCTAGGGCGTCCATTGATGCCCTACGAGAAACCGCCCTCCGGAATAATAGATCCCGACGACCCCCTCACCGTGCTTAGTGCTAACAGGTCATGAGCCGTGGTCCGGCTTCGGCCGCGGCGACGGACATGCCCGCTCACCACCTTACTTAGACCCTGCGATGGGCTCTCGGCAATGGCCGCGATGGGGGCAATACCGGTCCCTCTGGTTCCTCAATCGGCATGGCAGCCTTGAGAGAAACATATAGTGAACACATATGCAGGTATCTTTGCCTAAGCTACGGCCATCGGAGCCTACCAGTGCCACTCGCTGCGATTGCCTTGCCGCGTCCTTTCGCCCCTGTTTTTTCGACCCGGAGTCGAGGAATTTCAATCGGTTGCACCTGATCTCTTTTCACCTCGCGCGCACGGGCGCGTATGCCCGCCTCCAAGGCGTTCGAGGGCAAACCCTTCTCGCACCAGGGCAAGCACTGGACGATCCCGCCCGAGGTGCCGTACCGCGGCTACACCTTGAAGGAGATCACCTTGGTGCCTGGTGCCTTGGTGCCGGCGCTGCAGCGCCTGCCGGTCGAATGTGCCGCTGCTACACGAGCTCGACTGTTGCATGGTGCCCAGCCGCAGCCGCAATGCGGCGGTCGCGAGTGACGAGCCGCGCGTCGAGCACCTCTGCCAATGCAACGTAAACGGCGTCGTAAGCCGTCAGGTTGTGCCGCAATTCCCAGACCCGCGCGAGCAACAGGTGGTGGGGGTAGCGCCGCATCGGGAAATCTTGAAGAGCATCGATGGCGTCGCGGCAGCGAGCGGGCTCGATTTGGCCGGTCGCGGCGTAGCGCCGCAACACCTGGGCTACCTCAACATCGATCAGATGCGGCGCGTGCAGCGGAAGTCCCTCGTCGAACAGCCGCTCCTCAACGGCGATGGCTGCCGGCGTCTGCAATAACGCTTCGAGAAGCGCCGAGGCGTCGACCACGATCACTCGGCATCGCGCTCCGCACGGACCGCCTCTTGCGGAGAAGTGCGAGGGTTTGTCGGGGAGTGCTGCGCCAGTCGCTGACGCAGTTCCTCGACCGTCGGCCAGTCGGCGATCCGGCGCAGCTCGGCGAGCAGATAATCGGAAAGGGACATGCCTGCAAGCGCCGCGCGCGACTTGAGCCTTCGGTGAAGGGCATCAGGAACATTACGGATCTGGATCATCGCTGACATGTGATCAACATAAAAGCATGTGGGTCACATGTAAAGGACCGAGGACGGTAGCGACCGCATTTGCGGGAGGTCGAGCCCTTTGGCGCGCCGCTGATCGACCACAACGCCAATCGCCAGATGTTCGAGGAGGGGTCGAGTTCCTGTTCAAAGCCTTCGTGGGCAAGCCGTTCTCGCACCTGGGCAAGTACTACACGATCCCGCCGGAGGTGCCGTATCGCGGCTACACCTTGAAGGAGATCACGTTGGTGCGGCGCCGGTCGAATACGGGCGGCTGATCCAGAGCGGCTTCGAGCGCGCCTTCGACTTCATGGCGGAAATACGGCATCCGCGGCGTGATCGGCGGCGGCTCGGCCGAAGGCGGCGCCGTCGAGCGGCATATCGTGGTACGCCGGCATGTAAGATCTCTCCGGTTTGGTCGTCGACAACCACCGACTGGCCGGTCCGCGGTCACCTCGAGGCCGAGATGGGGCGGCGATGCCCTGGTAAGCGTGCTACACTGTGCGTTGTAGTCGGCGCAGGATGAGCGGCCATGGCGCATGAGCGGATCGAGATCAACCCCGAGATCATGGGCGGCAAGCCGGTGATCCGCGGTACGCGTGTCCCGGTGGAATTGGTCTTGCGCAAACTCGGAGCCGGCATCAGTACGGAGCAAATCCTCGCCGATCATCCGAGGCTTGTCCTTGCTGACATTCGGGCGGCTCAGGCCTTTGCGGCGGACTATCTCGCGGATGAGGAACTCGTTTATCGCTGACCGGAGGGCGCATGCGGTGGCTTGCCGACGAATGCGTCGATGCAGCGCTCGTACGTCGCCTTCGCGGCGCCGGACACGATGTGATCTACGCCGCCGAAGTCGCGTCGGGGAACGACCGATGCACAGATTCTCCGGCGAGCCAATAAGGAACACAGGCTTCTGCTGACCGAAGACAAAGACTTTGGCGAATTCGTCTTTCGTTTGCACATGACAGTGCCCGGACTCGTGCTTTTTGCGCGTTGCTCCGATATCTCTTCAAATGGGCCCGCCTGGAGGCTGCCGTACAGAGGTTTGGCCAGAGGTTGTTTGGGCGCTATCAGCAGATTTCAGCGATCGGTGTATTATAGGGCAGCTGAATATCTTCGGATCAAAAGGATACGCCAGATGCTGATCGTCGACGCGCAGATCCATCTCTGGGAAAAGGGCACGCCGTCCGCGCACCATCGTCAGGAGCCCTATTCGGCCGAAGAGGCGATAGCAGGGATGAATGAGGCCGGCGTCGACCGGGCGCTGATCCACCCGGTGCTGTGGGACCCGGACTCGAACGAGCTGGCGGTCGAAGCGGTGCGCAAATACCCCGACCGTTTCGCGATCATGGGCTGGTTTTATCTCGACGACCCCAACGGCCGCGAGCTCGTCGCGCACTGGAAGGAGCGGCCGGGCATGCTCGGCCTGCGCTTCTATACCAATGACCGGCACCCGCAATCCTGGTTCATCGCCGGCACCCTCGACTGGCTGTGGCCTGCGGCCGAGCGCGCGCAAGTGCCGGTGGCGCTCGGCGCGGCGATGTTCCTGCCCACCGTCGGCAAGATTGCCGAGCGCCACCCCGGCCTGAAATTGATCGTCGATCACATGGGCGTGCCGCGCGCCAGCAAAGGCGAGGCGGCCTACCGCTTCCAGCCGGAATTGCTGGCTCTGGCCAAATATCCGAACGTGGCGGTCAAGGCGACCGGGCAGGCCGGCTACGCCGAGGACGAATACCCGTTCCGCAGCCTGCATCCGCATCTGCACCGCTGTTTCGACGCCTTCGGTCCCGAGCGGATGTTCTGGGGCACCGACATCACCCGGATGCCTTGCTCCTGGCGGCAATGCGTGACCTTGTTCACCGAGGAACTGCCATGGCTGAAGGGCCGCGACCTCGAGCTCGTCATGGGCGAAGCGCTATGCAACTGGGTGGGCTGGTGCCTCCCTGGCTGAGCGCCGTCATCGGTGGAGACGGAGACAATGAATAGAGCCTCGCCGCTTATTGCGCGTTCAACCAGGTGTTTGACCCCATCAGCTTGACGGCCACATCCGAGAAGAAAAGGTGCAGCGGCTTGCCGTCGCGCGTTCCGCGGTGATCCAGTGAGAGAAGAAGTGGCCCAGCCTTCTTGTAGTCAGCCCAGGTCGCAATGACGTCGAGCTTCCCGGGCCCGCCCCGGTGATAGACCATGTCTTTGATTCGGTCGTCGCTGCCGACGTAGAGTTCCCACGTATCACCCGGCGAATAGCCGCCATCGGAGGGATACTTCACCGCGACCTTCTCGGCGGAACCCTCCCCCAGCGGCAGTTTCTGCATGCCCGAATCTTCCACGGTAGCGCTGGTGTCCCAAGCCACATGAAATGGGAGGACGAGCCAATAATTATCATTTAGGAAGCCCGGATCGATGTCCTCCTTCACTTCGGCGGACTGGCTGCCGAGTTGCGAGCGCAGGTACGTAACCTTCACGGGCTTGCCCGACTTATCCTTCCCCTCATAGGTGACCTGGTCGGCTTTCGGCTCCCAGATCCATGATCGAGCGAGATCGAGTCCGGGGCCCTGTGCGTTGAAGGTATAGCGGATCGCTTCGATTTGCCCGAACGACTCGAGACCATAGGTCTTGGCGAGCTTTTCAACGACCGGCGGGCGCTGCTGTGCCCAGGAAGTCGCAGCAAGGATCAGGACCCCGAAGATCGGCAGGA
The DNA here is from genome assembly GCA_049799535.1 of Allostellaceae bacterium. GTDB lineage: Bacteria > Pseudomonadota > Alphaproteobacteria > ATCC43930 > CGMCC-115725 > AP-15. Next base: position 4,285 of record JBARIB010000883.1, read on the forward strand.
GACAAAGCGCTGTATTGAAACGCGAATTTGTCATGGAGATCCTCCCTGGTGAATTCAACGCACAAACTCTTCCACGCGCGAGGGGCGGATGAAACCTTATTTGATCTGTCACATGAACGCGAGCGTCGACGGCCGCATTCTCGGCAGCCGGTGGCGGCCCGCCGAGAACCGGATGGCGGGGCTGTTCGAGCGCCTGCACGAAGAGCTCGGCGGCGGCTCGTGGCTGATCGGCCGCGTCACCGGAAGCGAATACGCCAAGGCGAAGGCCTACCCCAGCCACACGGATCAGACTTATCCGCGGGAACCCTGGTTCGCGCGGCGCGACGCGAAAGCTTACGGCATCGCACTCGACGCCCATGGCAAGATTGCCTGGGGGCGGTCCGAGATCGGCGGCGACCCTATCGTCGCGGTGCTGACCGAGCAGGTCTCCGACGCGCATCTGGCGGGGCTGCGCCAGGACGGCGTCTCCTATATTTTCGGCGGCGAGCGGGAGCTCGACCTCGGATTGGCGCTGGAGACTTTGAACCGCGAGCTGGGGATCGAACGCCTGCTGCTCGAAGGTGGCGGCGGCTCGAACGGGGCCTTTCTACGGGCCGGCCTGATCGACGAGATCAGCCTTGCGATCTGCCCCGCCGTCGACGGCGGGAAGGGCGCGCCGAGCATCTTCGACTCCAGCGACAAGGATGCCGGCATCGCAGCGCCGACCCGCTCGATGACGCTGGCGAGCTGCAAGGTGTTGGAGGGCGGCGCGGTTTGGCTCCGCTACCGCCTTCAGAACGGCTAATGCGCACCGGCGGGGGCCGATAGCGCCGGCCCCGGCCAGCTCTCGAGGACCGCCCGGAAAGGACGGTCCTCCTCGGTTTGATCTGAGCTGCCTCAGGCCGGCATGCGATGAACCGCGACCACTTTGTTGCCGTCGGGATCGCGCAAATAAGCGAGATACATC
>JBARIB010000884.1:0-1692 GCA_049799535.1 Allostellaceae bacterium
GTTGCCCACAACCCCACAGGCCCAACCACCACAGAAGCGGTCAATTGATGCGCTACGAATACCGGTCAACTTGATGCGTCAGCAACACGAAGGGGCGAGACGGCCCGCTTTTACTGCAGCCGGGCTAGTTTAACAGACTGGGGGCCAGGATGCCGTCGAGCTCAGTTCGCACCTTCACCGACCCGGACGACTACGCGGCGGCGATCGGCGCAACGAGAGCCGAGGCGACGGTCATGGGGCGCGCGCATTTCACCGCGAAGCTCGCCCGCATCGATCTCCATCGCCTGTGGATGCAGCGGTTCTCCGACAACCTGCCGCGGGTCATGCATTCGGCGCAACGGACCGGGCGCGCCATCATCTCGTTCCGCACGGAGCCTGGGCCGAGCTTTCTCTGAAGCGGTGTGGAATTGCTGCCGACCAACATCATTCGACACAGCGAGGGTAAGGACTCCTATCAGCGTTCATCCGGGTCCGCTTGCTGGGGCGCCATGTCGCTGCCGGTGGAAGACACGGTTTCTGTTGGGGCCGCAATGGTCGGGAGCGATCTGGCGCCGCCGAAAGATGCGCTGATCGTCACTCCCCCACCAGCCGCGATGGCAAAGCTCCAGCGGCTGCACGCTGCGGCTGGGCATCTGGCGGAACACGCCCTCCGAAAACATCGCCAATCCCGACGGGGCGCGCGGGCTGGAACAGACGTTGATCGAAGCGATGGTCGCCTGTCTCAGAGTCGGGGAGGTTCGCGAGGACAGGTCGGCATTGCGGCACCACGCGACAATCTTGCGCCGGTTTCGCAGGGCCATGGAGGAAAGCCTTGATCAGCCGCTTTACATACCGGAGCTTTGCGCGTCAATCGGGGTGGGGGACCGGGCATTGTGGCTATCCTGCCAGGAGCAGCTGGGGATGAGCCCCAAGCGATATCTGATGTTGCGCCGCATGCATCTCGCGCGGCGGGCCCTGCGCGACGGTTTCCCGGACACCACAACGGCGACGGCGATCGCTACACGTTACGGTTTCTGGCAATTCGGACGGTTCGCCGGCGAATATAAGTCGCTCTTTGGGGAAGCGCCGTCCGCCACGCTGCATCGGCCGAGGGAGTAGCGATTGTTGCAGGAGTCTAGTTTTCGGCATTTCTGCCGAATTGAATAGCTTGCTGTTCATTTTAGGAGGATAATTACTTTGGTGAGTTGTTCGATAACGGAAGGTTACAGATGGAAACGAAGCATCTCTTGAGCGGCGTCGCGGTGATTGCCGCGCTAGCGTTCGCCGCGCCAGTCTGGGCGCAAACAGCCAGTCCGACGTCGGCGACGCCCCCGATGCACCATCACGCGCACCACGCTACCCACGCGGCCGCGCACCACCCCAAGATGGCGCCTCTCACCGGGTCTACGGCCAATCAGCTGAACCAGCAAGAACTCTCCCGCCTTCAGACGGGGAGCTCGATGCCGCCTCCGGCGGCCCCGATGGGGGCGATGCCGCCACCGGGCCACATGGGCGCGATGCCGCCACCCGCCCCGATGGCCAGCCCGTCAGGGGGAAACAGCATGGGAATGCCCGGTCCGAGCACGGGCGGGCCAGGCCTGACGCCCTACAGCACTGGCACCCCGCAACGGTAACCTGCTTGCGGACTGCGTCGAGGGCTCGAGTAGGCGGTAAGGGGGGCTTTGAAGCCCCCCTTTCTCTTGCGGGCTAGGG
>JBARIB010000885.1:0-2207 GCA_049799535.1 Allostellaceae bacterium
GTTGTGCCGCCCCCGGCGGACAGTGCGGCGATCCCGGATGCTCCACGGCTGACCCTCGTCATCGGGGATCCGCAAGAGGAATGGCACGAAAGCGGCGCGATTCCGGACCGTATCGCCGAGTGGACGCGCGACCGGGGACGCTCGCCGCGCCTGTATGTAACGCGGCAATCCGGATAGGAAGCCGCATTGCCTCGCCTGAAATGTTCCTGGAAGCTGAGATCTTGCCTCATCTGATTTGCTCCCGACCGATGTTCATCGGCGGGGCTACGGATGAGGCGGATCAGCATGGCGGCGCGGGACGAATTGGTGGCAGCGATAGCAGGGCGGTATGCGCAAGGAGACCGGGCTGAGCGCGGTCGGATTCTGGACGAGTTCGCGGCGGTCACCGGCTTTCACCGCAAGCACGCGATGCGTCTGTTGCGGGCTGGCCAGGTGACCCGGCGTTGTGGCCCGCGGCCCGGCCGTCGGGTTTACGATGAGGCGGTGCGCGAGGCGCTGATCGTGGTCTGGGAGGCATCCGACCGGATCTGCGGCAAACGGCTGCGGCCGCTGTTGCCGATCCTGGTCGAGGCAATGGAGCGACACGGCCATCTGCAGCTGGCGCCGGAGGTGCGCGCCCGATTGCTGGCGATCAGCGCGGCGACGATCGATCGGGCGTTGCGTGATGTCCGACAGCAGGTGGGAACAGCAACGCGCCGCCGGTCGCCCCCTTCGGCGGCGATCAGGCGCAGCGTACCGGTGCGTACGTTTGATGGCTGGGACGATCCGCCGCCCGGGTTTGTCGAGGCGGATCTGGTCGCTCATAGCGGGCCGGTCGCGAGGGGCAGCTTTGTGCAGACCTTGGTGCTGACCGACATTGCCACGGGCTGGACCGAATGCGCGCCGCTGCTGGTGCGCGAACAGCGGCTGCTGACGGAGGTACTGGGCGAACTACGCAAGCTGCTGCCCTTCCCGCTACTCGGGTTGGACACCGACAATGACAGCGTGTTCATGAATGAGACCGTTCGAGATTATTGCAAGCAGGCCGGCATCGAGTTCACGCGCTGCCGCCCCTATCGCAAGAACGACCAGGCGTGGGTGGAGCAGAAGAATGGCGCAGTCGTGCGCCGCACGATCGGCTATCGCCGCTTTGAGGGCCTGGAAGCCGCAGCCGCGCTGGCGCGATTGTATGCCGCGATGCGCCTATTCGTAAATTTCTTCCAACCCTCGTTCAAGCTGGCCGCGAAGGCGCGTGATGGGGCACTGGTCAGGAAACGCTATCACCCCCCGGCGACACCCTGTCAACGCCTGTTGGCGGATCCGAGGACGAACGAAGAGATGCGACGCCACGTGAACGAGCTGCGCACCACGTTGGACCCAGTTCGTCTGCTGCAGCAAATTCGTGCGGCTCAGCAGCAGCTCGTCGACATCGCGGATAAGCTGGCCCCCGGTGAAACGGCGAAACCGACGTCACCGACATTGGAGGAGTTCCTCTCGGGTTTGCGCACAGCATGGAAAGAGGGTGAGGTCCGCCCGACCATCATAGCAAAGGCGAAGCCCAAGCGATTGAGGCGTCGGCCCGATCCATTCGCGGCAGTGACGACCGAGCTGCGGAAATGGTTTGAGGCAGAGCCGTGGCATACATCGCGCGAGCTATTGGAGCGGTTGCAGGCTCAGTGCCCCGGCGTCTACCCGGAGGGTCAGCTACGGACACTGCAGCGTCGGCTGAAGGAGTGGCGCCGAGAAGCCGCGCACCGAATGGTATTCGGAATCATGACAGTCGATCCTGACGATGCGCCTGGGGGGACGGCGAGGGCAGGCTGCTGAGCAATCGTCCGAACGATCATTTGAGCGATCCTGAAGGCGGCACGAAGAGCCCTGTGGATTTGCCGCTGCGCTTGGACGACGCTGCCGCGTCGCCCACAACTCTACAGGGCCAACATCAGCAAGCATCGATTCAGAATCAGGAAAGGGAGCTGTGGCTCTGCCGGAGGATAGGTGAGGCAACGGGAGGACGCTTGGTGAGGCACCGCTTGGAGTCTCGGGAACATTCCCCGGTGAGGCAATACGTCTTCTCATCCTGTTTGCCGCTCAGCAGGAAGCCGCCGCGCCCGTCGCTTGATGTACCGGACTTCCCAAGATCGTCATCAATGACTTCAATCCGTTCCTTGGGCCAACCAAACGCAGCTGCTCGATCAACTAGCCGGTACTGCAGCTCCGTGCTCTCC
>JBARIB010000886.1:0-3506 GCA_049799535.1 Allostellaceae bacterium
GGGCGGTCCAGCGCGCGAGCTTTTCGGCAAAGTCGATACGAGCGTGGGCAGGGCTTGTCGAGGGCAATGCGAGATAGATCAGGCCGGCGCGCCGCGAAAAATGGCGGTCATAAAGCCGCCGCGCGGCGGTGCCGTTGAAGGCAACCGAGCGGATCAGCGGGTGCGTTTCGAGCAGGAGGTCGATCGCATTGGGACGCTCGCGGCGAATTGTCGTGTCGGCGCTCCTTTCGCGCTCGCCAACCTCGCACACGTCCCACAGCGCGATCCGGTGCGCTCCGAGAAAAGCCAGCCGCTCCTCGTAGCTCGCCGCGGGGGCCCGGTCAAACAATGCGAAGACGATCGGCCAGAAGAGGTTGCGTGGATGAGCGTAATATTCCCCGCGGCGCAGCGATTCTTCGCCCGGGAGGGTGCCGAGAACGAGGACGCGCGCCCGCACATCGACAACCGGCGGGAAACTGCGTTTGGGCGGACTGGCAGATGCGCTGCGGTCGGGCGCGGCTGTCACTCGACGTAACGGCCGAGGCGCACTGCCGTCTGCCCTTTCGCGAGACGCCGAGACGGCATGATCAGCACGCAGTTATCATAAGGTGTGCGCACTTCGCGTCCGTCGTCACGTCCGATTAGCGTGCCCTCTGACGGCAGCACCTCGAGACCGCGGAAATCCTGAACGAACTCGAACCTGTCGCCGGTAATCGTAATCGCCGCGGTGACTTGGATGACACGCTGATGGAGATGCGCATCGAAGTCGGGGCCGGCGAGCACCTGCGCATCTTCGCGACGCAGGCTGCCGAGGGCAATTAAGAACCGCAGCAAGACATCGGTCGCGACTTCGGCGGCGCGGCGCTCCCAATGCTGCCCGCTCTCGATCAGCAGCGCGGTCTTGGGCGAGGCGGGATCGCCAAACCCGCCATAGTCGCGCATGCGCGGGCCGGCGGCGTGTCCCGCATCGCACATGATCAGCTCGGGGATGCCCACCCGCCGCGCCAGCGTCAGGGATTTGTCGAGGGTCCCGGCAAGCATAAGCGGCGCCGTCGCATACTGCATCGAGTGGATGTCGAGCAGGAAATCGGCGGAGTCGACGATCGGACGCAAGGCGCGGGCGCGGTCGAGTTCGGTCGACTGGCGTGGTCCTTCCAAGGTCTCGGGCGACCATAGGCGGTTGAAATCCTCGTCCACAAAACGTGAGGCCGCGGGGACACGCGGATCGAAACTGCGATAGGCGGTGACGTTATCAAAAGCCAAGGTCAGCTTGCCCTGGCATGGTCGCAGCCCGGCTCGGAAGAACCTATCGAGCGCGATCGCGCCGCAAATCTCGTTGCCGTGAGTGAGCGCGGTCACGAGGACGTTGGGGCCCGCAATACCGCTATCGAAGCTTGTGACGTATTCGACCCCTGTGTTTCCGAACCGATAAGGCTCGATGTCCGGCGGGATCAGTTCGACCGAATGGCTCGGCTCCGGCACGCGGCGCTCCATAATCTATGGTTTCAAACTATCATCTTGCACCCGATCGGTTCTCCCGTCACGCTGCCAACCCACTGCGGTGCGAGCCGTCGCGGGCAACTACGGGACCTCTCGCTTGCCCGCGCCCCAAACCCTCCGTACATTTGCCGTGCGACTATCGGAGGCTCAGAATGGGCCGACCTCCGTTCAACACGAGCTTGAGCAGATGAGCTTCGAAATTCCCGGCGTTCTGTGGCGCCGCGACCCGCCGGCGGCGGGAGTGCCGCTGGTCTTCGACTCGCCGCACAGCGGTTCGCACTACCCGGAGGATTTCCGCTTCTCCTGCCCGCTCGATGTGCTGCGAATGGCCGAGGACGCGTATGTTGACGAACTCTACGCGGCGGCGCCGGAGCTGGGAGCTACTTTGATCGGCGCGGTATTCCCGCGGAGTTACCTTGACCCAAATCGGGCGGCGGACGACCTCGACTCGGCGCTGATCGAGGAAACGTGGCCGCAACCGCTCTCTCCTTCTCACAAGACGCGGGCCGGCCTTGGGGTCGTGCGCCGGGTCGCCAGACCGGGGATCCCGATTTACGACCGCAAGTTGACCGTCGCGGAGATCATGGCACGCATCTCCCGGTACCATACCCCCTACCACCAAGTGCTCGAAGAGGCTTGCGAGCGGGTACACCGGAATTTCGGCATCGTCTGGCATATCAATTGCCATTCGATGCCCTCCCAGCGCAGCAGCAAAAAAGCTGGGCAACACTGCGCCGACTTTGTGCTCGGCGATCGGGACGGCACGACATGTTCTCCCGAATTTACCGACTTCGTCGCGCGGGTGTTGCGAGGGCTGGGCTACAACGTCCGCATCAACGAGATTTACAAAGGGGTTGAAATCGTCAAGCGGCAGGGCCGTCCGGCGGCTCACCGCCACAGCCTGCAAATCGAAGTCGATCGCGCGCTCTACATGAACCAAAAGACGCTGGAGAAAACTTCCGGCTTCAGCGGGTTGCGAGCGGACATCACTCGTCTGATCGAGGCACTGAAAAGCTTTGCTTGCGATCAGATCGAGGATCGCGCGCGGGTGGCAGCGGAATGACTGTCCTGCGGCCCGCTGCTATCAGGTGCTCGATAGTGCCAGCGACACGCCGATAATCTCGGCCATCGCTGCCCCTCGGTGCCAAGGCGGACCGAGGCCCTATCAGTACCAACTCGCCTGACTCAGGTATGGAGACGTAATGGCACAGATTCCGAAAATATTGCAGTCGCACATCAATACCGCCTTTCCCGCGAATGTTTGCTTGGTCGGCAGCGTGCTGCCCAATGGGTTCGCACAGGTGAGCCCGCGCGGTAGCACGATGGTGTTCGACGATACGCACATCGCCTTGTGGGAGCGCGGCAAAGGCTCGACCAACGAGAACCTTGCCGACGGTACGCCTTTGACAGTGTTCTTCCGCAAGCCACAGCTTCGGGAGGAGGGCGTGCTGCCAAAGGGTGGCATTGCCCGTTTCTACGGTCGCGCCCGCATCTTCCGCTCCGGCCCGGTCTATGAAGAAGTGTGGCGGCGTCTCGTCCAGCCGGAAAAGGACCGCGATCCGCAAAAGCAAGGGTTCGCCGTTCTGATTGAAATCGAACGAGCCGAGGATTTGGACGGACAATCCTTGGCTCTCTCCTGACCGGCGCACTTTCTTTTTTACCTGGACGCGCTGCGATTGGTGCCGCGCTCGCGGTCTTTATGTCCCATTACGGCACGTGCCGCCTCCGCGGGGCTTTGCCCTAGCAGTTGACGGATTATGGCCGAAGCGCCGTCCTCGTGCTCTTCGTCGCGTCCCCCATGCTGCGCTCGGAAACCGCCTGCATCGGCTGCAGCCGCTGAGCGGACCTGATTCGCTCGCCTAGCATCCAGTTTAGACTCGCACCGAAAACACCTGCAGCGCGCGGCCGGATGGAATGGCTGGCACCGCTGGATGTTCATCAGTTGCGACATCTCGCACGCCCTCCGGGAGTCTTATGAAGGATGTCTGACGCTGCGCGGCCGCCGGAGTTGGGCCCGCCGCCGCCCG
>JBARIB010000887.1:0-1531 GCA_049799535.1 Allostellaceae bacterium
ACCCGCTCGGGCTGCTGCAAGGCCAGCCACAGCGCGGTCTTGCCGCCGAAAGACGTCCCCATCAGGTTGAAAGTGTCGAGGCCGAGACTGGCGGCTGCTTGCGCCATAGTCGATGCGAGTCCGGGCATGTCGCGCGTCCGGGTATTTTCGGAGGAGTGGCCGAACCCGGGCATCTCGAACGCAATCAGCCGGAACTGGCGAGCGAGCACATCGTGCGACGGCGTCAGCCGTAAACCGCCGGCGCCGTGAAGATGCACGAGCGGCGGTCCTTGACCCGCTTCCATGTACCGGATGCGGAAGCCGTCAGCCTCGACAAAGCCTTCGCTAAACATTTCGGGTCTCAAAAGAAAATACTCACGTTCTTGGCCAAGAGTACGTTCTGGTCGAGGATCATTTTTCGGCTAGCGATCTTCCATGCGCCGTCGACCCGCCGCAGGATGTCCCTTCGCGCCCCGACATAGAAGTCCTGCTCGGTCTCCGACCTGTTGCGGTAGACGATAAAGTTGGAGTAGGCCTTAAGCTCTGATCCCGTTTCCCCCGGCTCTATCTCGATATTCGTGATCAGATGCCGGGTGCGAGAGGGCGGGTCCTCCGCCCAGGCCATGCCAGTATCCAAACGGGCCACGCGGGCGTTGAGTGTCGCCTTGTCCTCGTCGAAGATAGCCAGCTCGTCGTCCTTGGTCAGATCGTCCTCGACATACCGGTCGGGATCGAGGATTGCTATCGCTTTGCTCGATTTCGGATAGCGATTGCTTCTGCCCGCCATCCAATAGCGGACATCGTCGCTCAACAGCTCCAGCCACTCGTGAAAGCGCCGCTCATCCAGTAATCGCGCTTCGCGATACAGGAACTGCTCTACTTCACGGATGGTTGCCTCATGCATTGCTCGCTCCGAACCAAGCATTCCTGCGCGACAATTCGGACCAGCTCGCACCTGTCATCAGCTGGGCCCAACGCCCGTAGAATTGGCGGTGATTGCTCTCGCTCATACGAGAATCACTGGCCCAGGCGTTGAGGCCCTCGTCGAACCGCTCGTGCCCCAGCCCCATTTTGGTATTGAGGAACGCGCGCCGGGACACCACGCCACGGCAGGTTCGGGTGCATTCCTGCCAGTTGTCCATGTCGTCCTGCTCGAAGGTGCCCGACGGGCTGAAACCCCGCACCCCCGCAAGCCGGATCGCTTCCTTGACATGCGGCGGCGCCGCCTTGTCGGTATAAACCCAGGACCAGACCTCGGTCTTCTCGGGTCCTCGCGGCTGCCAAACGCGGAATGTGCGCGAGGTCGCGCGCAGCATCGAGAAATTCGGGAACATCGTGCCGACAATCGGATTGGTCAGACCCGATCTCGCGCCGAGCCGTTTTTCAACCTCGGGCCGGATCTGCTGCTCGTAATCGAGGATCTCCGGCATCGGCGGATCGCCGATGTCGTTCGCCCCGACGCAGATAAGGATGTGGCCGTTGCCGGGAGAGACCATGCTTCCGGTGGTGTCGGGTTTGGTTGTGACCCCCGTGCTGAACGAGGTTTTGACGG
>JBARIB010000888.1:0-1865 GCA_049799535.1 Allostellaceae bacterium
CGTGCTGGTGCCGTTAGCCGCCTTGGTTCTGGTTAAGGTTCTGACATTGGCGCCGGGGGTCGAGATCGGCCTATTGGTGCTTGCGGTCTCGGCTGGGGCGCCGCTGCTTCCACGCAAGCTGATGAAAATCGGCGACGGCGCCTACATCTTCAGCCTGGTGGTGACCTCGAGCCTGCTGGCGATCCTCCTGGTCCCTGCTTGGCTCGCTGTGCTAGGCGCGCTATTCGACTATCCGGTCTCACTCCGGCCGGACCGGGCAGCGCTGGTGCTTGCCAAGTCCTTCCTTCTGCCCCTCGCCTTGGGGATGGTGGTCCGCCAGCTGTTCCCGGCAATTGCCGAGCGGGTCGGGAGCCGACTGATGGCCATTGCGGGACTGGTGCTGACGGCCTGCGCGTTAACGCTGCTGATCCTGCACTGGGACGTCCTGCTCGTAGCAAGGTGGTCCGGGGTGTTGACCTTGGCGGGCCTGATCGCGATCTCGCTGGCGATCGGGCATCTGCTCGGGGGTCCCGCCGAGGATGACCGTACCGCGCTCGCGATTGCCTGCGCGACGCGCCATATCGGAATCGCCGTGCTGATAGCAGCGTCGGTTCCCGGCCCGCGTACGTCGGTCCTCGTTGCGTTCTACACCTTGACGTCCGCCGTGATCTCAATCCCGTATTTGCGCTGGCGCCGCGTCGCCGCATCCCGAGTAAGACCTCATGGTTCCGATGAGGTCCAGGCTTCTCCTTCAAATTGATCGCTGGCGCACAATTCCTCAGCGGAATTCAAATTATGCGGATTGCTGATATCATGAGCGTGCAGCTGCGACCGCCCGAACTAGGTGAAAGAGCTGTGAGATCGGTAATCGGTATCGTTCTGGGGCTCCTGCTTCTCGCGGCCGCTCCGGTGCGGGAGAGCGCCGCGCAGGCGCCGTCGGCTCCGCTGCCCGGGGCAGAGGCTACGGTGACCGCCGCGCCGGTCTTCAAGATGGAGGAGATCGATCAGCTGATGGCGCCGATCGCCCTCTATCCGGACGATTTGCTGGTTCAGATCCTAACCGCCTCAACCTATCCGCTCGAGATCGTGATGGCGGCGCGCTGGGTGGCCGATCCGAAGAATGCTGCGCTGAAGGGCGACGCGCTGACGCAAGCGTTGCAGGCGCAGAGCTGGGACCCGAGCGTCAAGTCGCTGGTGCCGTTTCCCGACGTGCTGAAAATGATGTCCGACCAACTCGATTGGACGCAGAAGCTCGGCGATGCGTTTCTCGCGCAACAGCAAGACTGCTTCGCCTCGATCCAGCGGCTGCGCCAGCGCGCGCAATCGACCGGCAAATTGACCTCGACAAAACAACAGACGGTGTCGACGCAAGGGCCGGCGATCGTCATCGCGCCGGCCGACCCGGATGTCGTCTACGTGCCGGCCTACGATCCCGGTGTCGCGTACGGCGCTTGGCCCTACCCGAACTATCCTCCTTATTACTATCCGCCGCCTGCCGGCTATGGCCTCGCCACCGGCTTGGCGACCGGCCTCGCCTTTGGTGCTGGTGTCGCGATCACTCGCGGTCTTTGGGGTTGGGGCAGCCCGAACTGGGGCGCTGGCTCGATCAATGTCAACGTCAATCGGTTCAACCAGATCAACGCGAACCGAACCGCGATTTCCGCCAATAGCTGGCAGCACAATGCCGCCCACCGGCAAGGCGTCGCCTATCGGGACGCGGCGACGCGCCAGCGGTTCGGTCAGCAGCACGCCGGTGCCGCGGCGCGACGCGATTATCGCGGCTTCCAAACTGCCGCCGGTGGCGCAGCGGCAAATCGACCCGGCGGAGGTGCGATCGCAAACCGGTCCGGCGGCGGGGCGATCGCAAATCGGCCCGGCGGTGGAGC
>JBARIB010000889.1:0-1907 GCA_049799535.1 Allostellaceae bacterium
GATCGCTTTGCAAGTGCGAATAAGCCAAAGGCGAAGAAGCTATCGATGCATTCGCTGAAGCCGGTCACCATAAAAGCCCATTCCGGATCGCGCGGACGGCGATATTCCGGTTCCGGGGCCAAGCGAATCCCGTAGGCCTCGACGAGCTTGGCGAGGACCTCCTTGTGCCGCCCTTCCTCAAAGCCGTCGAGCTCAATGGCGCGTCGCAGCAATGAGTCCTCGATCCTCTGGGCATAGCTCAATACCCGCAGGCGCGCTTTTCCCTCGGTCTGCACGGCAATGCTCCAGATCGGCAGGCTCACGAGACGCTCGCGCGTCTCGGCATCGAGAACGGGCCACTCGATGATCGCTGGTTTGTAAGGATTGTGCGTGTCGAGCAGCATTCGGCAAAATGCCGCCTTGTGCGCCTCGCTCCCCGGAGCGATGGGTCCCGCTTCGGGTGCTGCCCAGACCCGGGCGGCGCGGTCGGCGGCCCTGACTGCCGCGTCATCGAACATCAGCTCGACCTCCTGTGTGCTAATCGCCCCTGGCCCCCGCCAAGCACATTAAGAACGCTTTCTGCGTCCGTTTCGTCCAAACCAATCAGGGCCGCGCGTTGACTTGCCCAGGCGGTCCCACTATATAGCCGCCTCCAATCTCAAGAGCTGCCGTAATCGGAACCCTTGCCGTGAAGCGTACCTACCAGCCCAGCAAGCTCGTCCGCAAACGCCGCCATGGTTTCCGGGCACGCATGTCAACCCCGGCCGGGCGTCGGGTCCTCGCTTCGCGCCGTGCAAAGGGCCGTAAGCGTTTGTCCGCTTAGTTCTGCAGCCCCGTCGGCACAAGACTGATTTCAGCCGGCGGAGGCTCTTGTGGTCGTCCGAATCGAAAAGCTCAAGACCCGGGTGGATTTCGTCCGCGTGTCCCGCGCCGGGCGCAGCGCGGCGGCGCCGAGTCTTGTGCTGCAGGCCGCATCGCAGCCGGAGGAATTAGCGAGCGCGAAACAGATCCGGGTTGGATTTACCGCAAGCCGGAAAGTAGGTAATTCCGTGACCCGCAACCAAGCCAAACGGCGGTTGCGCGCAGCGGCGGCAAGTGTGTTGAGCCATCAGGGGCGGCCGGGGACCGATTACGTGCTCATCGCCAGGGCGAGCACCGCAGATCGGCCTTTTCCGGCGCTTCTCGCCGAACTCGAAGCGGCTTTGCGCCGGATCGATCCCAAAGGCCAGAAACGCGACGGCATGCAGCACTAATTTGGCGCTTGGATCCCCGGATCTCTCAGTCTCGCATGAAGCGCCGCGCGAAGCGCATCAGGCGCGGCATCAGTTGAGGCCGTAACAGCCGTTCGTCATAGCCGGAGAAGCGACGTTCGTGCTCGCTCAGGCAAACGTCAATGACGGCGGCGGCGGATGCACCGACCCCGCCGATCGCCTTGCTGCCGGTAAAAACGAAATTGTTGTCCTGTAGCCCCGCGGTCGGCTCTCGAGCAGTTGACTTCCCAATGCCGCGCGCGACATCGATCCTCTCCCAGATCAGGAATGCCCAGGCAGAGAAGATCTTGAGGATAAACAGAGCGCGCCGCCACGGCGGAAGCTTGCGCCGGTGCCAGACCAGCCAATTGACAAAGAAGAGAATGTGTCGGCCTTCCTCTTGCACAACCGGTTCGAAGGTGTCGACGAGGGAGGGTGGAAAGAAACCGGAACGCTTGGCCAGCGCGAATAGGCCGAAGGCAAAAAAGGTATCGACGCACTCGGAAAACCCGGCGAGCAGAAAGGCCCACTCCGGGTGCCTCGGGGGCACATAATCGGGTTCCGGCGCGAGGCGGATGCCATAGGCTGCCACCAAATTCGAAAGAACCTGCTTGTGCCGCGTTTCCTCGAAACCATCGACCTCGATCGCTTCGCGCAGCAATGGGTCGGCTATCGTCT
>JBARIB010000890.1:0-5951 GCA_049799535.1 Allostellaceae bacterium
CCCGAGTAATGTGCAACTGTAGCACCACCGGGTACGGCGTAGCCGGCTCGCGTCTGGTATTGCCATATGATGATCTGATAATCCGCCCAGGGCTTGTCGTATGGCGCGGCGATAATAGGGCGCACTGGCCTCTTCGCGATAAATGGGCGCCGCCTTGATCTGTCACTTCCAGCGAGATGCGTTTCGATACTGTTCTTCATTATTACCGCTCGGCGCACATTGGCGGCAGCTCGCCGGGGCACTGGCCGAAGCCGACAATCAGCATTGCAGTCCTAATCAGGCTGGCTGGTCGCTCGTAGCCTGCAATCACAATCGGTTCAGAGGCTCCAGTAATGGATGTGCGGCGGAACCGAGCCGCGGGCAACGGCCGATTTGACATCGACAAAGACCCCACCAGGACTCAGCGCAGCAAAGAGCCTGTCCCAGCCAGCCTCACCGAGCACACGGTGCGGCACCGCCAGGATCAGTCCGTCAAGGTTGGTGAAGTGCTGTAGCGGCGTGATGGCAATGCCGTACTCGCGCCTCGCCTCGGCAGGGTCGGCGATCGGATCGGCGACGGATGCCGCGATGCCGAATTCGCGCAGTTCGGCAACGATGTCCGGGACCCGGCTGTTGCGTATATCGGGAACGTTCTCTTTAAAGGTGATGCCGACGATACCGATCCTGGCGCCCTTCACCGGACGCTCTGCCGCTATCAGCAATTTCACCAGGCGTTGCGCGATGAAGCCGCCCATGCCGTCATTGATACGCCGGCCTGAGAGGATCACCTGCGGATAATAGCCGGCCGCTTCGGCTCTTGCGGTCAGGTAATATGGGTCGACGCCGATGCAGTGTCCGCCGACCAAGCCCGGCGTGAAGGGCAGGAAATTCCATTTGGTGCCGGCCGCCAGCAGGACTTCCTTGGTCGGGATGCCGAGCCGGTCGAAGATGATCGCTAGCTCGTTCATCAGCGCAATGTTGAGGTCGCGTTGGGTGTTTTCGATAACCTTCGCCGCCTCGGCGACTTCGAGCGAGGACGCCCTATAAATACCCGCCTCGACAATCCGTCCATAAACGGCGGCCACCCGCTCCAGCGTTTCCTCATCCTCGCCGGCAACAATTTTGACAATTGTTTCGAGCCGGTGTTGCCTATCCCCAGGGTTGATCCTCTCCGGCGAATAGCCAAGCTTGAAATCTACCCCCTGCCTGAGCCCCGAGCTCTGGGCGAGGAGCGGCCCGCAAAGGTCGCGGGTCAGGCCGGGATAGACCGTCGACTCGAACACGACGACGGCGCCCGGTTGTAGCCTTGGACCGATCAGTTCGCAGGCGTTTTGCAGGGGTGAAAGGTCCGGCCGGCGCTCGGCGTCTATCGGCGTCGGCACGGTGACAATGAAGAAGCTCGCAGCTTTCAGTGCGTCGGGCTCGTCAGCGAGGCGAAGCCTTGTTTCACGCAGTGCCGCCTCGGTCACCTCCCCGGTCGTGTCCTTCGCATCCCGAAGCGCAGCAATGCGCCGCTTTGAAATATCAAAACCGACGACCGGCTCGAATTTCTTTGCCAAGGCCAGCGCGACAGGCAAGCCGACGTAACCGAGGCCGATAACTGCAAATCCCCGTTCCATTCAGCAGCCGATCAATTCACATTGTGATATTGTTTATACCACTGCACGAAACGGCTGAGTCCGACATCGATGGTGGTCTTGGGGTCGAAGCCGAGATCGCGGCGCGAGGCTGCGATGTCGGCGAAGCTTTCTGGCACGTCGCCGGGCTGCAGCGGCAGCAGCTCCTTTTTGGCCTTGCACCCGAGCTCTCGCTCGAGGACAGCGATGAAGTCGAGGAGCTGCACGGGGCGGTGGTTGCCGAGATTGTAGATGCGGTGAGGAACCCCGTCGGTGGGGGCCGGCCGGCGGTCATGAGCTGCAACCGTGCCCGCGACGATGTCGTCGATATAGGTGAAATCGCGCGCCATCCGGCCCTCGTTGAAGACCTTTATTGGCTCCCCGCTCAGGATTGCCCGGGTAAACAAATACGCCGCCATGTCCGGGCGTCCCCACGGGCCGTAAACCGTGAAGAAACGCAAACCGGTCGCCGGCAGGCCGTACAAATGGCTGTAAGTATGCGCAATCAGTTCGCAGCTGCGCTTTGTGGCGGCATAAAGCGAGACCGGCTGGTCAACCCGATCCTCGACGCTGAAGGGCTGCTGCTTGTTGGCCCCGTAGACCGACGAGGAAGAAGCGTAGGTAATAGCGGACAAATTTTCAATGCGCCGCGCCGCCTCCAGCATGACCAATGTGCCCGTCACATTGGCATCCAAATAGACGTAAGGATTTTCCAGTGAATACCGTACCCCCGCCTGCGCCGCGAGATGGATGATGCTGCGCAGGTCCTTGCGGCTGTCCACCAAGGCGACCACGCGGTTCCGGTCGGCAATGTCCAACTGGACAAAAGAAAAGGCGCGGAAGCTCTGCAATTGGGCAAGGCGCGCTTGCTTCAGCCGGACGTCGTAATAGTCGTTGAGATTATCGATGCCCAGCACCGCTTCGCCGCGTTCGAGCAGAGCTTTTGCGACGTGAAAGCCGATAAACCCGGCGGCGCCGGTCACGAGGATCGCCATGACGCTCCTGATTGCGCGCGGCCCAACTCACCAAATAGGCCAGCACGTGATGCCTGTTGCGGTATCGTTCCGTTGCCCGCAGGGCAAGTGCTTTTTTGCCGAGCGCTTTCTGTCCCCGGTAAGGGGCGGGACAGGGCGTGCTTGACCCGCCGCGCAAGCCGTTCCAGACGAAAGGCCCACCGGGGTTGTTGCATGATGAACCACGACATCGGCTCGCAGTGCGTGGCAAAACTCTCCTTCAGTCGATTTCGCCCGGCCATAAAATCATAAACCCTTGCGCCCGAACGAAAAGCGTACCGAATTGCCAAGGCATGCGTAACCATTCCAGGCCGCTCGCGGCGGTTGGCGTCGTCGAACCCACTCTGGTAAGCATAGATGCGATTGCCTAAGCGAAAGTTATAGAGATAGCCGATCACCCGGTCGCCGGCGCAGGCTCTGAGAAGCTGTGTTCCGCCCTCGGCGAAGCTGCGGTCGATCAGCAGCCGGTGGAACAGCTCAAAGAACTCGCCGGTAAAGGAATGGGCGCGGCCCCGGCGCTCCCAGGAAGCACAGTGCAGCGCCTTCATCGCGCCAAAAAAAGCCGCCGCTTCCTCTGCCGTCGCCGCCTCGCTCAGTCGCAGCGGACCGAACGTCTCGAAATGGCGCCACGCGCGCCGCAGTTGCCCGCGCGCATTGGCGCTGAGCACGGGATAAATCTCGCCCCCACTCTGCTCAAGCCGCGAGAGATCAACCGAGAAAGATGGGAGCGCATGCTCAATGCACACCAGCCCGCGGCGCTGCATTGGTGTCGTCGGCAAAGGCCGCAGCGATCCGCTGATATGAAGCTCGTCGGCCCCGTTGCGGAGCGCGGCAAACCAATCGATCAGGCCTTCCCATACGACCGATTCCCAATTCGTCGCCGCGAGGATGCCGTTGTGCTCGATCGTCAACAAGTCGAACCGCTCGTCCCCTGTCTCGTTAAGATAAAGGCCACGCGATCGAACCAGCCCGTGGCGGCGATGGTGGGTTTTTGCCCCGAGCAGAGCCAGCGCTACCGTCTCGGCGCGCACGGTGCCGCGCAACAATAGTGGCCGGCTCGCCGGCGGCACGGCGGCCAGCAGGGTCCCGATCCAATACCACGAGGTAAAGAAGGAAGGGCGCCCGGCAATTTCGAGCGAACGCCATTCTCGCTCGAGCTGGAGTGCGGGGGGCAGCGACTCCAGCCGAAATACCAGTTGGGGGCTGCCTTCGCAAGCTTCTCGAGGACACACTGCGCCACAGGCAAACTCTCTACTATGCATTCTTTTGGATAAAGTATTTTTTGTAATTATTCATTTTTATCGCGATCGGCTTTTCCGGCTTGTCGGCCAAGAATTCGTCTACAGCGAGATTACACCCAGGCCAAGGCGGGTCATCGTACTCATCGAACAGGATGATACCGCCGAGGGACATACGAGGATAAAAGTATCCCAACGTCTGGCAGTATGAGTCGTAAATGTCACAGTCGAGGTGAACAAAGCTGAACCTTCGCGGCGGCAATCTTTCGAGGGTCTCGGCAAAGTAGCCTGGGATTAGAGTTACGGTGTCTAACAGGCGGAGCCCGGCGAGCTTCGATTTAACATGAGCCAGAGAGGTTGCCTCGAAACCGCCTACGCGTTTCTCGGCGTCCGTAGCACCGCCGAGGGTGATATCCTTCCGCACGCTGTCGTCAAATCCTTGAAAAGAGTCCAAACCAAAGACGTGCTTCGCAAGCCGGTTCTCTCTCAGGAAAAGTGCGATCGCTGCCAGGCTAGCGCCTTTGAATACACCGCATTCTGCCACATCGCCCCGCACGTCCCGAGTTCGATCGAGCAGAACCAATATGATATTGATATTCGAGCCGCCCGCCGCTGAGGGTACGACCTTGCGCGATAAATTTGCCGGTGTGCTAATTTCGAGCAGATCGCCGGCCCACTTTGGCCAATTTGAAATTGGTCTGGACCGGTAAAAATGCAGAGCGGCAGATTCTATCGGTATTCTTAACAACCCTCGCATCGCTTCTCCTCTGTAGCCGGCAGTCGCCGGCCGGATTATAATTTTCCTAAGCCTTTGGGCTGTACCACCATAATGTGAATGAAATTGCTCCGGCTGCCGTGTGGCAGCCATTGGAGATGGCGGAAAGTAATGCGGTTCTTCGAAACCGTAGGCAATGCGATTGTGATTGCCTACGACGACAAGCCGATACTCACGACCGATCCTTGGATTGATGGGGATGCGTATTTTGGAAGCTGGGCGCACGACTACGAGATTCCGTCTGCTCAGATGGCGGCAATCCGGGGTGCTGAGTACCACTGGTTTTCCCACGGCCACCCCGACCATTTGAATATCACGTCCCTGCCTGCGCTGACGAAAGGTCAGTTTTTGCTATCGGATCATTATGGCAGCCGGATTCAGCGCGATCTCAGCGCCGCCGGGTACAGGGTGCGGGTGCTGCCCGATCGGAAATGGGTTCAGCTGTCAAAGGGAATCAGCGTTTACTCGGTTGCCAATCGAAATCAGGATTCGATGTTGCTGATTGATGTAAACGGCCGACTCGTCATCAATCTCAACGATTCTAGCGACTACGGTGAATCATTTCGCGTGCGGCGCATGGCAAAGCATTTCAAAGAAGTGTACATGCTGCAGCTGCATGGCTGGGGCGGGGCGGACATGCTAAACCTCTTTGATCCCTCTGGTCGTAAGCTTGTCGACGTCGAGCAAAAGCGCCGTCCCATTGCACCGCGGTCGCAAAAGAGCGCAAGGGCGATGGGTGCGAGCAAGGTGATACCATTCTCGTCCTTCCAATGTTACCAGCGCGAAGATAGCGTCTGGGCTAATGCTCTCATTCCGGAGCTGGCCGATTATCATAGCGAGGCACTGCCAAACTGGCCGGAGATATTGCCCGCATTTGTCAGGGTCGATTGTGAGACTGATGAGATTACGCAACTTACTCCGCGCCGCGTTCCCCGGCTTACAAAGAAGCCGGAAGACTGTGGTGATAGCTGGTCCGATCCCCTAACTGCCGAAGATAAAGCCCGGATCCATCGCTACTTCACGGCTCGGGAGTCGCTGCGGGATCATTTTGGCTTTATGCAAGTGACTGCGGGCGGGGCGAGCGTGACAGTTGACCTTAATCAAGACATGCGTGAGGTCGGCATCTCTTTCGAATGCCCCCGCGCCTCGCTGATCAACAGCATCGAAAACGAGATGTTCGATGACATGCTAATCGGCAATTTCATGCGCACCACACTGCATAACGTCCATGACCTCTACCCGTACTTCACGCCCTATGTTGCCAAATATGCCGACAATGGCGGCGCCAAGACCAAACGAGAACTGGCAGCCTACTTTGGCCACTACTACC
>JBARIB010000891.1:0-17733 GCA_049799535.1 Allostellaceae bacterium
CCGCAATCGATCGCGGTGTCGACGCGCGGCACCGTCACGTGGCCCTTCTCGTCCACCGCCGCCTCGACGACGGTCGCGACGTAGGTGAGGAAGCTGCGATGGACGGCGATGCCGAGACCGTGCCGCGGGGGCAGCTTGCGGCCCCAATCAGCCTTCTGCGCCACGAGCTCGACGACCCGCCTGAGTCGCGCGGTGTCGATCGGGTAAGTCTCGAACGGGTCGCCGTAATTCCAGAAATCGACAACGTCAGGAGACTTGCGGGGATCGACGATACGGGGCGGCCCGATCAGCGCGAGGAGCATCTCCTTCGGATCGCGCCCGGTGGCGTTGGCGAGCTCGGCAACGAATGATTGCACCGCGAAGCCGTGAGGGATGTTCGACACCGAGCGGAACCAGCCGATGCGCGTATGCGCCTCGGCCTCGCCGTTCTCGCAGCGTAGGTTGGGAATATCGAACGGCACGTCGACGAACCCCATGCCGAGCTCGAAAGGCGCTTCGTGCAGCTGATCGGCCGCAAAGATCGACTTGATCGTCGGGGCGACACTGCGGTGCCGCCACGCCACCACCTTTCCGTTCCCGTCGAGGCCGGCATCGATGCGCTCGGCCGATACCGTGTGCAAGTAGTCGTGCTGCAGATCGTCCTCGCGCGTCCAGATCACTTTTACGGGAGCGCCGTTCATCGCCTTCGACAGCACGGCAGCTTCGAGCACGAAATCGCATTGCGACTTCCGGCCGAAGCCGCCGCCCAGCAACGTGACGTGGACGGTTACGTCCCCTTCCTTCAGCCCCAGCTTCTTGGCGACGTCCTCCCGCGTCTTACCGGGGCTTTGCACCGGTGCCCAGACCTCGCATTTCCCGTCGACGATCCGCACTATTGCGCTCAGCGGCTCCATTGTCGCATGGGCCAGATGCGGAATGTAGTACTCCGCCGACACGATCTTGGCGGCTGATGCTAACGCCCTCTCGGCATCTCCGTCATTGCGCACAACCTTGCCGGGCTGACGCGCGGTCTCCTCCAACTGCGCTTTGAACGCCGCGGAATCGTAAGAGCCATTCGGGCCATCCTCCCACGTCACGTGGAGAGCATCGCGTCCCTTCAGCGCCGCCCAGGTGTTCTGCGCAATTACCGCTACCCCGCCTAAAGGCTCAAAGGCGGCCGGCGCTGGTGTGCCTTCGATCGTCACGACCTTCTCGACGCCGGGTATCTTCGTCGCGGCATTGGCATCGAATGACACGACCTTGCCGCCGAACACCGGCGGCCGGGTGACGACCGCGTATTTCATGCCAGGGAGCTTCGCGTCGATGCCGTAGGTCGCTCGTCCGGTCGTGATGTCGAACAGATCGACGATCGGTACCGTGCCCTTGCCGATATAGCGGAAGGCACTGGCATCTTTGAGCTTGATCTGATCGGCCGGCGGCGTCGGCAGGGCGCTGGCGGCGGCGGCCAGCTCGCCGTAGCCGAGCTTGCGCCCCGACGCCTTGTGGACGACCTCGTGGTTCCGCGCCTGAACTTCGGCGACAGTGACGCCCCAGCGCTGCGCTGCGGCAGTTTCCAGCATCTGCCGAGCGGCAGCGCCGCATTGGCGCATCGGCTGGATGCCGTGACGCATGCTCCGCGAGCCATCGGTGTCCTGGTTGCCGTATTTCTCCTCGTCGCCAGGCGCTTGCATGACGCGTACGCGCGACCAGTCGGCTTCCATCTCGTCGGCGACGACCATCGGTAGGCTGGTGCGCGAGCCAGTGCCCATCTCCGAGCGAATGGCGACGATGGTCACAGTCCCGTCGGGGGCGATCGAAACGAAAATGTGGGGATCCCACTTGACGCCGTGGGGCATCTTGTCGGCGCCCGTGGCGTAAGCGAGCGCGAGGCGCGCCGGCACAAACTCGGCAGCGATAACTAGACCGCCGGTGGCGAGCACTCCTTTCAGGAAGCCACGGCGGCTGACATTCTCGATAACGGCATGGACCTGGGTCATGTCAGGCTCCTGTGGCAGCCGCCTTGATGGCGGCGGTGATCCGCTGATAGCAGCCGCAGCGGCAGATATTGCCGCTCATTGCATCGTTGATCTCAGCCTCGGATGGGTTTTTCGTCGTCGCGAGTAGTGCGGCGGCCTGCATGATCTGGCCGGCTTGGCAATAGCCGCATTGCGGGACATTCAACGCGCGCCATGCCCTCTGCACTGGGTGATTGCCGTCGCGGTCGAGCCCTTCGATGGTGGTCACCGAGCGCCCGGCGACATCGCTTATGGCTGTGACGCAGGCGCGCGTGGCCTGGCCGTCGACATGGACTGTGCAGGCGCCGCAGAGCGCGACACCACAGCCATATTTCGTCCCGGTGAGCCCCAGCTCATCCCGCAGATACCAGAGCAGCGGCATAGACGGATCGCCGTCGAACGCCTGCGTCTGGCCGTTGACCTCTAATTTGACCATCGGGTCTCCTCCCTCGTCTGCCCAGAAGCGGTGCCTACGCTAAAATATCCCGGCGGCGACAGTGCCGCCACCGAGAACCTATTGCGGCAGGGGCTTATTCCTGCCGGCGCATCCGGCTACTGCTTCACTTTGAAAACCCAGACGACGCCGCCTTGGGGCACGTTGTCGCTGACCCCGATATTGGCCTTGGCCAGCTTGTCCTGGATGCGCTCGGCGTCGACGCCCCAGCCGGACTGGACGGCGATGTACTCGGTCCCGTCGACCTCAAAGGCGACGGGCGCGCCGGTGATGCCGGAATTGGTATTCTGCTCCCACAGCAGGTTTCCCGTCTTGGCGTCGAAGCCGCGGAACATGCGGTCGTTCGTGCCGCCGACAAAGACGAGGTCGCCACCGGTGGCCAGCACACTGGCCATCAGCTGCCACCGGAAATTATGCTGCCATGCCTTCTTGCCGGTGGCCGGATCCCAGGCCTGGAGCTCGCCGAAGTGATCTGCGCCGGGGCGCTCGGTCAGCAGGATGTCCGATTCTTTTGTCCCGAGCCATAGCTTGCCGGGCTCTAGCGGCTCCTTGGCGCCTTTGAAGCTACCACAGAAGTTGTTCTGCGCCGGCACGTAGACCAAATGGGTCTTCGGGCTGTAAGCCGCCGACGGCCAGTCCTTGCCGCCCCACAGCGAGGGGCAAAACGCGATCGCCGTGCCAAGCCTTGGTTTGTGCTCGGGGTCGGGGGTAGGCTTGCCCGTCTCCGGATCGATCGACTTCCACACGTCGGTGTAAACGAAAGGCCATCCCGCGACGAAATCGATCTTGTCCGGGCTGCGTTCCAGCACCCAGAAAATGGCGTCACGGCCGGGGTGGACCAGGCTCTTGATCGTCTTCCCGTCCTTTTGCAGGTCGATCAGCATCGGCGCCTCGACTTCGTCCCAGTCCCAGGAGTCGTTCGGGTGGTACTGGTGGTAGGCCTTGATCTTTCCGGAACCCGGATCGAGCGCCAGGACCGAGCTGGTGTAGAGGTTGTCGCCCGGATGCAGGTCGCCGGGCCAGGGCGCGGCATTGCCCACTCCCCAATATACGAGGTTCAAGGCCGGATCATAATTGCCGGTCATCCAAGCCGAGCCGCCGCCGCTCTTCCAGTCGTCGCCCTGCCAGGTCTCATGGCCGGGCTCGCCCGGCCCGGGAACGGTGAAGGTGCGCCAGAGCTCCTTGCCGTCATTGGCGTCGTAGGCGACGACATAGCCACGTACGCCATATTCGCCGCCCGAGCCACCGACGAGGACCTTGCCGTTGACCACCAACGGCATCAAAGTCATGTACTGTCCCTTCTTGTAATCCTGGACCTTCTGGTCCCACGCCACTTTGCCGGTCTTGGCGTCGAGCGCCACCAGGTGATCATCGGTCGTGGCGAGGTAGAGCTTGTCTTGCCAAAGCCCGACACCACGACTTGTGGGGTGCAGCTGCGTGAGGTCTTCGGGCAACTCCCGCTTGTAGCGCCAGATCTCGTCGCCCGTCTTGGCGTCAAGGGCGATGACCTGGTTCATCGGCGTCGCCACAAACATGACGCCGTTGTTGACGATCGGCGGCGCTTCATGGCCTTCGATGACGCCAGTCGAAAACGTCCAAGCCGGCTCCAAATTCTTGACATTTGTCGTGTTGATCTTATCGAGCGGGCTGTAACCCTGGCCGTCATAGGTGCGGCGGTAGAGCATCCAGTTGCCGGGTTCGGGATTGGTCAACCGCTCGGCCGTAACCGGGCTGTAGTTGCCGATCTCGCCCGCAACCGCAATTGCCGGCCATAAGGCCAGCCCCGCCAGCCCAGACCATATCCATTGTCGCGTTCGCATTGGCTTCCCTCCCGCGTCGAAGATCAAGTGCGTCTGCGGAACCGATGCGCATCACAGGCACGCATCGGCGTTGCCGTGCCGCAAAGTTTACCAATGAACTTGCCCGCCCGAGCCAGGTACGCCGCAGTTTGTATCTGCTTTTGGGCGGCGCGCCTGGGGCGAGTTCAGGATATCGTATCGGCGGGCGAAATCAATTGGCGTATTAACCAAGCGATCTTGGACGTCGAAGGGAGCCCCGCTCGGCGCTCCGTCACGTGCCAAGCTGGTCGCCGATCGGCAGGCGGCGGATGCGCTTGCCGGTGGCAGCGAAGATCGCATTGCACAGCGCGGGCGCGAAGGGCGGCAACCCCGGCTCACCGACGCCGCTCGACGGCACATCGGTAGTATTGGGGACGATCCAGACATGTGTTATCGGCGGCGACTCGTCGATGCGCAGGACCTGGAAGCCGTCGAAGTTGTTCTGCTCGACGCGTCCGTTCTTGAAGCTGATCTCGCCATAGCGCGCGAGGCTCAGCCCCATCACCGCCGCCCCTTCGACTTGCGAGTAGATGCGCTCGGGATTGGCGGCAAAGCCGCAATCGATCGCCGTGTCGACCCGCGGAACGGTGAGCTTTCCTTTGTCGTCTACCGCGACCTCGACGACGGTGGCGACGTAGCTCAAGAAACTGCGGTGCACGGCGATTCCCTGCCCGTGCCGCGGCGGCAATTTTTTGCCCCACTCCGCCTTATCGGCGACGAGCTCGACGACGCGCCGCAGCCGCGCGGTATCGATCGGATAGGTTTCGAGCGGGTCACCGTAATTTGTGTAATCGGCGGGCGGCTGGACATGGCGCGGCGGCCCGAGCAGCTCGATCAGCATGTCCTTGGGGTCGCGGCCCGCCGCATGAGCAAGCTCCGCAACAAAGGACTGAATTGCGAAGGCGTGCGGGATGTTCGACACCGAGCGGAACCAGCCGATGCGCGTATGCGCCTCGGCCTCGCCGACCTCGCAGCGCAAGTTCGGGATCGCGAATGGGACATCGAGCACGCCTTGGCTGAGTTCTCCGGCCTGCTCGAATTTCGGGTCCGCCACGAAGGTGGCCCGGATGGTCGGCGCGACGGTGCGGTGGCGCCAGGCGACGACGTGGCCTTGTGCATCAAGCCCGGCATCGATGCGCTCGGCCGAGACCGTGTGCAGGTAGTCGTTGTGGAGATCGTCCTCGCGCGTCCATGTGACCTTGACCGGGGCGCCACCCATTTCACGAGAGAGTAGCGCCGCTTCAAGCACGAAATCGGGTTTCGACTTGCGGCCGAAACCGCCGCCGAGCAACGTGACGTTGACCTTCACATCCTCCGGCTTCAAGCCGAGCTTCGCCACCAGCTCGTTTTGTGTGCCGCCCGGGCTCTGCACGGCCGCCCACACTTCACATTTGCCGTTGGCGACGCGCGCCGTTGCGCAAGTCGGCTCCATCGGGGCATGGGCGAGATGCGGCGCATAGTATTCTGCGAATACCGTCCTCGCAGCCGACCCGAGCGCCTTTTCGGCGTCGCCTTCATTGCGCACGACTTTGCCCGGCTTGCGCGCGGTCTCTTCGAGCTGGGTCTTGTAAGCGGCCGAATCGTAGCTGGCGTGTGGTCCGTCGTCCCAATGGAGGACCAGGGCCTCGCGCCCCTTGATCGCCGCCCAGCTATTGCGCGCGATGACCGCAACGCCGCCGATCGGCTGGAACTTCGACGGCGGCGGGGTTCCTTCGATGACGACGATCTTCTCAACCCCCGGCACCTTCATAGCGGCCGTGCCGTCATAGGAGGCGAGCTTGCCGCCCATCACCGGCGGGCGAGCGATGACGGCGTATTTCAGTCCGGCGAGCTTGGTGTCGATGCCGTAAACGGCGCGACCGGTCGTGATGTCGAAGAGATCGACGATCTGGACGTTGCCCTTGCCGAGATAGCGGAAAGCGGACTGGTCCTTGAGCTTGATCTGGTCGCTAGGCGGCGTTGGCAAGGCGCTCGCCGCGACCGCGAGCTCGCCATAGCCCAACTTGCGGCCCGACGGCTTGTGAACGACCTCATGGTTCTGCGCCTGGACCTCGCCGACCGGCACGCCCCAGCGCAGCGCGGCTGCGGTTTCGAGCATGTGTCGGGCGGCGGCGCCGCATTCGCGCATCGGCTGGATGAAGTGGCGCAGGCTGCGCGAGCCGTCGGTGTTCTGGTTGCCGTATTTTTTCTCGTCGCCGGGCGACTGCACGACTTTTACGCGGGACCAGTCGGCCTCGAGCTCGTCGGCGACCGCCATCGGCAGGCTGGTCTTTGAACCAGTGCCCATCTCGGCGCGGTGCGCGACGATCGTCACGAGACCGCTGGGTTCGATCGAGACAAAGACATGCGGGTCGCTGACGACCCCTCCCGCCATCTTGGCCGCACCGGTGGCGTAGGCAAGGGCGGGGCGGGCCGGCACAAACTCGGCGGCGACGACGAGGCCGCTCGTGGCGAGCAGTCCTTTCAGAAAGCCACGGCGGCTGACATTCTCGATGGTGGCATGGACACGTGCAGCGTAGACGGAGGTCATGTCACGCTCCTGTGGCGGCCGCCTTGATGGCGGCGGTGATGCGTTGATAGCAGCCGCAGCGGCAGATGTTGCCGCTCATCGCACTGTTGATCTCGTCTTCCGAGGGGTTCTTGTTTGTCGCGAGGAGTGCGGCGGCTTGCATGATCTGGCCGGCCTGGCAATAGCCGCATTGCGGGACGTTCAAAGCGCGCCAGGCCTTCTGAACCGAGTGATTGCCTTGTGGATCGAGGCCCTCGATCGTCGTTACGGAGCGGCCGGCGACATCATTTACGGCGGTGATGCAGGCGCGAGTGGCCTCGCCATCGATATGGACGGTGCAGGCGCCGCACAGCGCGACGCCGCAGCCATATTTCGTTCCGGTGAGTCCCAACTCGTCCCGCAGATACCAGAGCAGCGGCATCGACGGATCGCCGTCAAACGACTGTTCCTGGCCGTTGACACGCAACTTGACCATGGCGTACCTCCCGGTTTGGTGCCAATAGCGTTAAGACTATCTCCAGGCGGTTCGATTCAGCAACAGGGTTAATCAGAAGGTAAGCCGGACGCCGACGGTGCCGGCGATCGGAGCGCCGGGGCTATAACTGCGCGGGTTGGTTGCACCCGGGGCTTGCGCGATGAACACCGAGGAGGTCGGCGAGAAGGTGCCGAAGGTATAATAGGTCGTATTGAACGCGTTCTCGATCAGGCCGAAGAGCTGCAGGTTGGGGGTGAGCTGATAGCTCGTGTGTAAGTTCAGCACGAAATAGGCGGGGGTCTTCGGGGTTAGATTTGCTTCGTCGCCGAACAGGTACCGCCCGCTCGCCGCGATCCCGGTGCCGCCGATCGTCCAGGCGTCGGTCAGCCGATAATCCGCACCGAGCTTGACCAGATTGGTCGGGATGCCCGGCAGGTGATTGCCCGGCTGAACCTGGATATTGCCGTCGGCGTCGGCTGAGGGATTGTTCGGACTTGAGACTATAAAGCCGCTCTGGAAGGTCGCGTCGATATACGAGTAGCCGAGCCAAGCAAGCAGCCGGTCGCTCTTGAGCCGCAGATTGATGTCGACGCCCTGACGCAGCGTCGTGCCGACATTCTCGAAGAAGCCGCGGCCCTGGATCGGGCTGTTCACAAACGCGATGTCGTTGTCGAGCGTGCTGCGAAAGAAGGCGATATCGGCGGACAGCGTCGTGCCTTCGGAGGGCCGCACCTGCCCCCGCAGACCGGCCTCGATCGTATGCGATACCACCTGCTGCAGGTTGGGATCGCCGGCGAAGAACTGCGCCAGGCTGCAGGGGGCGGCGGGATCCGCGCAGGAGAGCTCCGACGCTGTCGGCGCGCGGTTTGCGTCGGCATAGCTGGCGTAGGCCGTCAGCCCCGGGAGGATCTTCCAGGTCAATCCGCCGGCCGGATTGAACCGGCTGTAGTTATGATTGCCGCTCAGAGCGCTGCCCTGCTGATCGTTCAGATCGATCTGCGCGAGGTTGTAGCGGCCCGACAAATTGGCCGATAGCTGGGGTGTGATATCGAAAGTGTCGGTAAAGAACAGGCCGTAATAAGCATCGGAGATGCCGACCCGCACCGGTGCGATTGATCCGTCGGCCTGGTCGATCGTAATTCCGGGGCCGGCGAACACTCGGTCGCTCAGCGACAAGCCGCCGATCTGCGTGCTGCCACTGAAGAGAATTTGGGCGCCGTCAAAGCTGAAGCCGGCGACCAGCTGGTTGGGGTGCCCGAACAGCTCGTCATGGTTCGTGACCTGGAGTGAGGCGCCATAGCCGTTGGTGTTCGTCGATTGCTGGTCGAGGTCGGAATAGGGGCCGCCGTTGAGAAAATCCGGTATCGGATTACCGCCCCGAGCTGTTGCCAATGTGCCGGGAGCGACGCAGAGAAAGCCGGTCTGATCGTTGTCGGTACAGGGCGAGGCCACCGGAACATTACCGTTGACGACCTTCTGCAGGAAATATTCGTAATAGGCTGCGCCCTGCAGCGAGGTGGTATCGGTGATGTCGTAGGAGCCGGATGCGGTCACCAGCGCATATTTGTTCTTGATCAGATTGGGCGCGGTGAATTGTGCAGCGGGATCGGCGGCCAACAACTCGATTGGTGAGGTTCCCGGGCCGTTCAGCGTATTGTCCGCTGCGGTCACATTGACATGGGCCTCCCCGCGGCTGCCGCGCCAGCCGATATCGCCATAGAGATTACGAATATTGGAGGTTTGGAGATCACGCCAACCGCCCTCGTGCAGCCCGCTAGCGGCGACGTATGCCGCGGTGTTGCCGCTCTGGACCCCGTATTGCAGCTCTCCCTGGTAGTGCGAGAACGAGCCGCCCAGAAGTTCGACCTCGGTGCCGTGGTACGTGAACCCGTTCTTCATCCGCACCGACAAAGCCCCGCCCAGGGCATTGAGGCCGAATACCGGATTGGAGCCGACGAGGTCCATCCGGTCGATCGCAAGCTGTGGGATCAAATCCCAGTTGACCGTATCGCCGAACGGCTGATTGAACCGCACCCCGTTCAGATAGACCGCGAGCCCTTGCGCGTTACCCTGCAGCGGGGAGGCAAGGAACCCGTGGTAGAGAAGGTTGGGCTGGAACGGGTTGCCGGCGGCGTTGTCGAGCGTGACGCCAGGGACGTTTTCATCGAGCGCCCGCAACATCTGAGGGTAGCCGTTCCGGCTGATATCGCGATCGGTCAATATCTGGGCTTGAGCCGGCACCTTGTCGCGATCGACCCCAGACCCGAGCAGCGGCGTCACTCCGACAACCTCGACGGTGGGTAGGCTTATCGTCGGCGCTTCCGACGGTTGCTGCGCCGCCGCGGCGGCAGACAGCAGAACCGATGCCAGACCGAGCGCCGGCAAAACATATTTGAGGTCGGGCATTTTTAGCTCGTCGGCTTCCGTCCCTCGAAGAAGCGATTAAGCAAAGAAACACGTCGCGGCGCTTTCCCGATTTGCCGGAAAATTCTTCCCGATTCGCGTGGACAAGCTTCCCGCGGGAACCGGTATGCATCGGTGTCTTGTGATGGCATCTTGTGGGGTCGGACATGCAGCCCTCGTCGGGAACCCAATGTCGCTCCGGTTCCGTCTGATCGGTCTAGTTTGCGTCGTGTTGGCGATCAGTCTCGCGCTGGGTGCGATGATCGCCTATTCCAATGCCTCGCGCTCGGTTCGTACCGAGATGCGTGCCGCGTTTCTCGTCGGGCGGCAGACAATCCAGAGCGCGATCGACCGGGTTCAGAACGCCGCCGACCCATCGCGCGCCATCGACGATCTCATCGCGTCCTTCAACGGCAATCGTCACCTACGTGTACGGCACGTCGGGGAAATGCCGGCCTTTGCGGTACCGACGATCGAAAAATCTAAATTCGGCCGCCCGCCGGCATGGTTCGTGCGACTCATCGGAGTTGCCCCCGAGGGTGATCGGATCCCAGTCACGATCGGCGACCGTGATTACGGCACGATCGTGATCGAGACCGATCCGCACAACGAGACTTTGGAGGTATGGAACGAGTTTGCCGAAAGCCTTGCGACACTCAGCGTGTTTGGCGGGCTCACGATGTTTCTCATCTACGTCTTTATCGGCCGCACCTTGCGGCCGCTCGACCGACTGGCTGCTGCGCTGGAAGAAGTTGGCGACGGCTACTTCCGCACCCGCTTCGGTGGCCGGCTGGCGCCGGAGCTGGCGCGCTTGCGCAACAGTTTCAATCGGATGGCAGAGAGTCTGGCGGCAGCCGCCGCGGAGAACCGCCGGCTCAATGAACGGGTTCTGACGTTGCAGGAGGAGGAGCGCGGCGAACTCGCCCGCGACCTCCACGATGAGGTGAGCCCCTATCTGTTCGCGATCAACGCTGATGCGGCGACCGCCTCCCGCCTCATTGAGAATGGTCGCTTAGGCGACGCCGCAGCGCATGTCGGGTCGATCACCGACGCCGTTCGCCACATGCAGCGACAGGTCAGGCGTATGCTCGCCCGACTGCGCCCCATCGGGCTCGCCGAATTCGGCTTGCGCGAGGCGATCGAGAACCTGGTCGCCTTCTGGCGTCGTCGCCGTCCGGAGATCCGCTACGAAGTGACGATCTCGTCGGAATGCGAGGATCTCACGGATATGATCGGCACGGCGATCTGCCGCATCGCCCAGGAGGCTCTGAGCAACGCCGTGCGCCATGCCGAGCCCGAACTCGTCACAATCTCGATCGAGCGCAGTCGCGATAGCGAGAAGGGCCGCGACGAAGTTAGGCTCATCGTCGAAGATAATGGCCGGGGAATGCGCCAACCGGAAAGGTTGGGTTACGGCCTCATCGGTATTACCGAGCGCGTCGGCACGCTCGGTGGCCGCCTAAGCTTTTCGAACAAATCCGACGAAGGCTTCGCGGTGATTGCGGCATTGCCCTATCCCCAGTCGTGCGCACTCGTATCCTCTTCGATGCAGGCGGCCGAGCCGTGAAGATACTGATCGTCGACGATCACCCGATCGTGCGAGCCGGATTGCGACGATTGCTCGCTGGGCAGCAGGACATGGAGGTTTGGGAGGCGACGTGCGGAAAAGAGGCGCTCAATTCTTTTCGGCGACAACGCCCGGACCTCGTCATCCTTGACCTCAACTTGCCCGACGTCGGCGGTCTCGAGATCATCGGGCGCCTGAAGATAGCGGATCCCGAGGTGCGCATTCTTGTGCTCAGCATGCACGACGACCGTATCCATGTGACGCGTGCGCTGGAGGCCGGGGCGGCAGGATATGTCAGCAAGACCATCCCGCCGGACGAACTTCTCGAAGCAATCAGGCGCGTCGCCGGAGGTCGCACTTACGTCGAACGCGAGATCGCCGAAGAGCTGGTCTTCGCGAACATCCGCAATCCTCAGCAGCCACTTGAAGACCTCTCCTCGCGTGACCTCGAGGTTCTGCGTCTGCTGGCACAAGGCCGCAGCCTCGTCCAAATCGCCGACGCGCTCGGCATCAGCTACAAGACCGTTGCGAACAATTGCAGCCAGATCAAGACAAAGCTGCGCGTCGCGACCACCGCCGACCTGATCCGCATCGCCGTCGAGCATGGTCTGACCGATCGCGATACCGCTGGTCCGCGCATCTCCTGACCCCGGTCAACCGCCGCAGAAAGCCGTGACACCGGCGGCGCTCTCGATCCCGCCCAGCAGGTGAACCCGAAATAGCGGCTCGGCATAGGATTCCTTGGTGTGGCCCATCGCGGTGTACCAACTGCGGCCGCCATCGATCGTCTGACACCACGCGATCGGATGATCAGTGCCCATTGCTCCGCCGGAATAGGTTGTTTCATCGACGGTCGCCAAGATGTGGACCGAACCCCGGGGATTACTGCGGAAGTTGTACCATTCGTCTTCGCGCTCCCATTTCGAGGGCAAACCGCTTGTCGAGGGTTGGCTGGGGTCCTCGATACGGACGGTCGCTCGCTGGATCGCCGGATGGCTAGCGAAATAAGCGCCAACCAGGCGGCCATACCAGGGCCAGTCATATTCGGTGTCGCTAGCCGAATGAATGCCAACAAAGCCGTGGCCGGACCGGATGTAGCGTTCGAACGCCGCCTTGCCGCCCTGATCGAGGACATTCCCGGTCGTGTTGAGGAATACGACGGCCTTGTATCGTGCCAATGTCGCGTCGGTGAACCAACCGGCATCCTCGGTGTCGTCTACCATGAAACCGTGGTCAGCTCCGAGCGCCCGAATGGCCGCTATCCCGTCCGGGATCGAGTCATGGCGATAACCGCTCGTCCTCGAGAATACGAGCACCGCTGGGGATGCTTTGTCCGTTTCGGCCAAGACACCGGGAGAGGCGAAGGTGCCGAGGATCGTCAACGCAACCAGCAGGCTCGGGACTCCGAGCCTGACCGCGACCGGCGTGAGATGCGATCGAGCCCATCGGTTGACAGCCTCGCGTGCTAACCTTACTTTGGCCACGGCGAAATTCGGACGGAGGAACGCAGCCATGAAGTGGAAGACACCGGTTATCATCGAGATCGCGGTAGGGCTGGAGATCAACGCTTACGCCTGCGCCGAGGTCAAGTAAGCTCCTGATTTGCTGACGCCGGCGGGTCCGGCGAGACATCCGATGCTTGATGCGGTTGTCCTCGGGTCCGCCGCTGGCGGGGGTTTCCCGCAGTGGAATTCCAACGCGCCGGCGTGCCGTCGAGCGCGACACGGGGACCCGAAGGCGTGTCCCCGGACCCAGGCATCGCTTGCGGTGTCCGGCAATGGGCGTGGCTGGTTCGTTCTTAATGCTTCGCCCGATCTGCGGCTGCAGATCGAAGCGACACCCAAACTGCACCCCCGAGAGGGGTTGCGCTCCTCGCCGATTTCCGGGGTGGTCGTAACTGGCGGCGATGTCGACGCAATTTCCGGGCTGCTTCACCTGCGCGAGCGGCATCACTTCGTACTCTACGCGCCGACCCGTGTGCTCTCGATCATCGCCGCCAACCCGATCTTTGATGTCCTCGCTGGAGATTGTGTTCCGCGCCTCGAGCTACAGCTCGAGCACCGAACCGAGCTGGAAGGCGCGTCAGGCCCGGTGGGGCTTGCAGTCGTCGCTTTCGCCGTACCAGCGAAGGTACCGCTGTATCTCGAAACGGCGGGCGCGGAGCCGGTCGTAAGCGAAGAGGGTGACGCGGTCGGGCTTGAAATCATCGACACGGCGACGGGAAGATCTCTGTTCTTCATCCCCGGTTGCGCGGCGATGACCGACGCGTTGCGCCGCCGCCTCGCTGGCAGCGAGCTGGTATTTTTCGACGGGACGCTGTGGCGCGACGACGAGATGATCCGGCTCGGGGTCAGCAACAAGACCGGCCGGCGCATGGGGCATATCAGCATGAGCGGCGAAGACGGTGCGATCGCGGCGTTCCGAGACCTGGCCGTGAAGCGCCGCATCTTCATCCACATCAACAATTCCAACCCAGTCCTGCTCGACGACTCGCCGGAACGGCGCGATGCCGAAGCCGCCGGCTGGGAGATTGCCTATGACGGGATGGAGGTGAGCCTGTGACTGCTCGCTTGCTCTCCAGCGAGGAGCTCGAGGGCGCTCTGAGACAGATCGGCGAAGAGCGCTATCATCATCGCCATCCGTTTCACCATCTGATGCGCGACGGCAAGCTCAATCGTGGACAGGTCCAGGCCTGGGCGCTCAACCGCTATTATTACCAGGCGCGCATCCCGGCAAAGGATGCCTACCTGGTCGCCCGCCTGCCGACCCCGGCATTGCGCCGGGAATGGCGCCGCCGGATCATCGACCACGACGGCGAAACCGAGGATACCGGTGGGATCGCGCGCTGGCTCAAATTGACCGACGGGCTCGGCCTCGACCGTGATTACGTGATCTCGACCAAGGGGCTCCTGCCCACAACGCGCTTTGCGGTGGACGCTTACGTGAATTTCGTTCGCGACCGCTCGCTGCTGGAAGCGGTCGCCTCCTGTCTGACGGAAATGTTCTCGCCGGAAATCATCGCCGAGCGGGTCGAGGGCCTGCTGAAGAACTATGATTTTATCAGCCGCGACACGCTCGCCTACTTCACGCCGCGGCTGACCCAGGCACCGACCGACGTGGCCTTTGCGCTCGCTTACGTCAAGGAGCACGCCGACACGCCCGAAAAGCAGGCGCTTGTGCTCGACACGTTGCGTTTCAAGTGCGATGTCCTGTGGGCTCAGCTGGATGCGCTCTATTTCTCCTATGTTGAGCCCAGGCTGATCCCACCCGGCGCCTTCGTCCCTGGTCAGGCGTCGCGATGAGCGGCGGCAGAGGAAGCGGATCGCTTGAAGGCGGCGTTGTCCTGCGCTTTGCACCGCATGCAAGATTCCGCTTTGACGAGGTTCGACAAGCCTGGGTGGTGCTCGCGCCCGAGCGGCTTCTGCTGCCCGATGAACAGGCCGTCGAGATATTGACATTGGTCGACGGCGAGCGCGACGTAGATGGAGTGATCGATGAACTTGTTCGGCGCTATGAGGCACCGCGCGAGGTCATCGCCGGCGACGTGATTGCAATGCTGCAGGACCTCGTCGACAAAAAAGTACTGCGGCACTGATCCCGGGGCGGATGAGCGACGCCGCAATCAAACAAAACACCTCGATCCTGCGTGGAGCGGTCAGCTCGGGGATCGATCCGCCGCTGGCGTTATTAGCGGAGCTGACACATCGCTGCCCGCTGCGCTGCCCTTATTGCTCAAACCCGCTGGAATTGTCGCGTGCCAGCGCCGAGCTGGACACCGCAACGTGGAAGCGGGTTCTGGGCGAAGCTGCCGAACTCGGCGTGTTGCAGGTGCATTTTTCCGGCGGTGAACCGCTCGTCCGCCGCGATCTCGGTGAAATCGTGCGCCATGCGACCCAAGTCGGGCTCTACGGCAACCTCATCACCTCCGGCATTCGGCTCACCGCCGATCGACTGGCGGAGCTCGTCGAGGCCGGGCTCGAGCATGTGCAGATCAGCATCCAGGATTCCGAACCGGCCTCGGGGGATCGCATCGCCGGCCTCGCTGGTGCGCAACAGGAAAAACGCCGGGTGGCGCGCCTCGTCCGGGAAGCCGGGCTGCCACTGACAGTGAACGCGGTCGTGCACCGGCAAAACCTCGAGCACTTGGGCGAAATCATCGAGCTGGCGGTCGCGCTCGGCGCCGATCGGCTCGAAGTCGCTCACGTCCAGTATTACGGTTGGGCGTTGCGCAATCGAGCTGCTCTGCTGCCGCGCCGGGATCAGCTCGAGGCGGCGACCGCAACAGTCGGGTCTGCCCGCGAGCGCCTCGCCGGCGTAATGGTCATTGACTATGTGCTGCCCGATTACTACGCCCATCGGCCGAAAGCTTGTATGGGTGGTTGGGGCCGGCGTTTTCTCAATGTGACGCCAGCCGGCAAGGTGCTGCCCTGTCATGCGGCCGAGACCTTGCCCGGATTGGACTTTCCGACCGTGGTGGAGGCTTCCCTCTCGGATATCTGGTACCGCTCACCCGCCTTCGATCAGTTCCGCGGCACGACCTGGATGCCCGAGCCTTGCCGATCGTGCGAGCGACGCGAAATTGATTGGGGAGGCTGCCGCTGCCAGGCCTTTGCGCTAACCGGGGATGCTGGCCGGACCGATCCCGCCTGCGCGTTGTCCCCCGACCACGAGCTCCTCGCCGAAGCCCGTGGCGATGCGGCGATCGCCGCGCCCGAGTTCATCTATCGCCAGCATTCCGCCGTCGCCACGAACAGCAACTGAGGCACCTAAACCCATTGGGTCTTCCAGTGCGAAAATCGGTGCTGTCCGGCAATCCGGGTGGTCGGTGGTCTTGTTATCGAAGGAGGCATCAGCATGGCAGATGATCTGCATTGGGTCGGCACTTGGACGACCGCACCCGCGCCAGCAGAGACCGGTGCATTCAGCAATCAGACGCTGCGCATGAACGCGCGCATCAGCCTCGGCGGCGACCGGCTGCGCGTGCGAGTGTCCAACGCTTATGGGAGCCGCCCGCTTTCCGTCGGCGCGTCCTATCTTGGGCTCCGCGATGCGGGACCCGGCGTTGTCCCGGGGTCGAACAAGCAATTGACCTTTGGCGGCGCCGATTCCGCGACGATCGCGGCTGGCACCTTTGCCGTCAGCGACCCTGTCGCGTTCAACCTCCCGGCGCTGGCAGATATTGCGATAAGCGTTCATCTGCCGGGCGAGGTCTCGCTGAATTTCGGGATTACTGGACGTTACGCGCGGCAGACCAATTACATCTCGCCGCCAGGCAATTTTGCTAATACGGATGTGATGCCGGTCGGCAGCATCACAGGTGATTGGTTTTTTGTCAGCGGCGTCGATGTGCTGGCGTCTCACGAGACCGGCGGCATCGTGGCGCTCGGCGACTCGTTGACCGACGCCAATATTTCGACACTGGACGCTCATTGCCGATGGCCTGACCAATTGGCCCGGCGGCTCAACGCGCGGCGCGGCGGGCGGCCGATGGGGGTCCTGAACCAAGGCCTCGGCGGCAACCGGATCCTGCACGACATTCGCGGCGACAGCGGACTGCGCCGCTTTGACCGTGATGTCACTGCCCAACCCGGCGTCACCCACGCCATCATCGTCCTCGGCACCAACGATCTGCGCAACCGCTGGGCCAAGCCAGAGGAAGAAGTCACCGCAGAGCAAATGATCGCCGGTCTGAAGCAGCTCGCACTGCGTGCTCAGTCGAAGGGCATCAAAATCTTCGGCGGCACTTTGCTGCCCTTCGAGAACGAGACCTTTCTGCCAGGCGCCTGGACCCCGCAGCGCGATCGCACGCGGCAAGCCGTCAACGAGTGGATCCGCGAGGGCGGGGCGTTTGACGCGGTCATTGATTTCGATAGAGCCCTGCGCGACCCGGAACACCCGACGAGCATGTTGCCGATCTACGATTGCGGCGATCACCTGCACCCGAGCGATCTCGGCTACAACAAGATGGGTGACGCGATCGACCTGTCGCTCTTCGATTAGCCGCCCGGGCGGGCCGATTTACCGGTACGCTTTGCCGCGGATCGCCGCGGTCTAACCAAGCTTCGCCACGTCGCTCGCGCATCATCGCCGAGCCCCGTTCATTGTGTATTGTTGAGTAGCGGCGACTCGGAACGGCGCACAGAGGGGCAATAAGCATGACCGCAGTGACAGTCGACGGACCCGCGAGACCGCGTTTGCGCCGCTGCGCTGACCGAGCTTGACGCGCAGCAATGCGATGACCGCATCGGCGGGAGTACACCGCGGCGCGGTTGCAATTCGCAGCTTGGTCGTTATTCATTAAGTCCCGCACCCGGCCCCGCTGGGCGCCGATGTGTCGACAACAAGACCAGGAGGGATCGCCATGCAAGCCGTTCGATCGCATCCACTTAGCCTACTGTTCGCCGTGCTCGCTGCGGGAATCGCCGCTGCCGCGGCGCCGGTCTGGGCGCAGCAGCCGGCTGCCAGTCCGTCGCCGCCTGCCCCGGCACAGGCC
>JBARIB010000892.1:0-3512 GCA_049799535.1 Allostellaceae bacterium
GCTGAAGTGTGGCGACCGGTGCCAGAACCTGGCTTGGCACCCTATCACTGCGACATTCTTGATCCCCAGCTTGTGGCAAGCTTCAGCCGTGAAAGACCCTCTTACTGCGATTTTACGGGAGTGATCAGAAATCACATTTAGCAGGCGGACCGTTTCGGCGGCAGCCGTGAATTGATAAGGTCCGTTCAGAGAAGCCTGCGTGCCCAAGCCGAATACGACAACTGGGAGGCCGGCCCGCTCGATGTTTTTTGCAAGAGGCACCAAACCCGCCGTGAGCTGCTTGATCGATGGGTGACCGCCGGGCACGCCGAGGCGGATTAGGTTGGCGGTGACAAATACGAGGTGAGAATGTTCCGACCTCAGTCGTTCTATATCGGCATCACTCCACTCGCCCGGTCCTTCATACTCGACAAATTTCGAGATCATTCGGCGAGCTGCCGCCGCATGTATCATGTTCCCTGTATTATCGTCTCCCCGCCAACTAAAGGGTTTAGTCCCGATCACAGCCGGAATTCGGCTGTCACTTTTTGCACTCTTTTCCATTGATCCCGCGAGAGATGGAAAAAGGACCTTGACGTCGCTCAATTTTGCTCTCCTCGAAAACTTCGAGCCGTTGGCTTCGTATTCAGTAGCAGATCGTTGCCCTGTAGCCGCCGTTGTTCGATCCGCCGGTCATAAAGGGCCAATCGGATCAATCCTCGAATTGCGAGCTCTTCCCCTAGTGTGCCTGCAGCAGTGTAAAGCAATCGATAAAGGTTTGGTTCGCCTTCCAGTCGATCTTTTTTTGACGGATTACCAATAAGCTTTCTTTGTGAGCGTAGTGGGCAAATAGTTCTTGAGACATAAAATTCCTCCAGCCCGGGTTGCAATGGTGATTGCCTCCGGGATTACCTGTGTAATTGGAATGGTGGGCAAACACGCGTCCTCCTGGTTTTAAGATTCTAGCGAATTCGTGGAGATAAGAGCGAACCACATCACTGTCAAAGTGAACCATAGCATCAAAACAATAAATGAATGATATAGAGCTTTTGTGAAAAAACGGCATCGCGTAGCCATTATTAGCATGATAATGGATATTTGGGTTGCGACCAAAGCGTTTTTGCAAGAACAAAATGTTTTCTATGTTGATATCAACGAGATATAACTTGGAGGCGAGAGCGAGCAATTTCGCCGAGTTCCTGCCATGGCCCGGTGCAAGCTCCACTGTGCTGGAGAAATCTATGGTGCCCTCCGGTCCCTCCGTCAGGAACGGCCAAACTAATTCCGCCCATTGCCGTTCAATCCGCTGCTCAGCACAGTCGTAATACGGTGAACGCCTCCAATCGCAACCGACCTGTTGGGCGGCATCTCTCAGTCGGCTTTCTGCTCCGATACGACTTCGACCAGTTAGCGTTTTCATTGATCAACGCGAAGTATGGTGAAACCGGTTAGTCTTTGCTCTTAGCGAGTCGTCTGCTATAGGCCATCGCAGCGGAAGTTCTCAGCTTCCGCCGCTTTTTGGCACGTCATCGGGCTTCCCAAAACCGAGCGCCAATCGCCCGGCTTCGGTTAGCTTGCCGCAGCGGTAGATCCCATATCTCGCATCACCCCACGCGTAGCACACGAGCCCCATCAGCTGGCCTTGCCTGGCGAATCGGGTTAGGTTCCCCAGTATTTCCCTAGTCAGCGCAGCCCGGGGCGCGTCATCCTCGGCGCAAGATTGGTTGCCGATCGGGAGCCCCCACTCAGTCAGCCAGCACGGCTTACCTGCGGCGATGGGCCGGCATTCCGCTAGAGTGTCCTCTTCGAGCTGGTTGCGCCGGCCTGCGGCGGTCTTGGCCGAAGGGTAGGTGTGCACGCCATAGGCATCGACGAGCGAATCCAATCCATTGGCGCGAAGAAATTCGAGAGTTGCGCCGATGGTGACTGCATCGGTTTTCGAACCTGGCCGCGGGCCGGAGTGGCCGGGGTCGGAAAGGCCGGCCGATAGGATCGGCGTCGCCTGGTTGAGGCGCGAATTATCGCGGATGTCCTTTAATACGCTGAGAGTCTTAAGATAGGCCTTGTAGCCGTCGGCGATCCGGCGCGCCTCCGGGTCGCGCGCTAGATCCTCGGAACCGAATACCCGTCCTTCACCGGGAATGGCGAATTCGCCATTGAAGGCGGTCCAGTTGATCTCGTTTCCTAACTCCAAGGCGGCGAGGGTGATCCCGGAGTCTTCTAGCTGATTGAACAAAGGCTGGAACACAGCTCTGAACCGTACAGGGTCGGAGGCTGACAGCGCATAGGACGACCAAATATTTGGCAGTTCCTTGACCGCGGGCCGCCTCTGCGCACCCTCGCGATATTGTAACCCGACAATCAGGACAGCCTTGATCCCACGCTCAGAGGCGCGGCGAACGAAATCGATCGCCGGCCCGTAATCGTCGCCATTCCAAGGTGACGCTAGCGGCACGCGGATAACGCGGACTCCGGCCGATTGCAACTGGTCGAGTATCGCGTCGCGGTCCGCCAAGCTGAGGCGCTGCGGGTTGACAACATTGACACCAACAGTCACAGCATCCCCGCGCGCGGGCGGCGTTACGGCGAGCGCTGCAACCAGGCAAGCGCAGATCGTCAGACGATTCACCGCCAGCCGCGTCAGGCCGCCGTCAGGTGGTCGAGCCGCTGCAAGAAATCTTTCGCAGAGCTCTCCCAAGTCCAGCCTTCAGCGACCTTGGCAGCCGCTGACGAGACGCGCCGCAGCAGGCCGTGGTCGTTGCACAGGCTCCGCAGAATTGTCACCGCCTGGCGTGCAATGGAGTTTGTGCCGGTGCTGGGCAATAGAAATCCGGTCTCGTTGTGCGAAATAGCCTCAGCTACGGCACCGACCGACGTCGCGCAGACGACGGCGCCGAGCCGCATCGCTTCTAATATCGTCAGCGGCAATCCTTCCCACCGTGAGACGAGCAGTACGACGTCCGCCCAGCTGTAGCAGTCCGTTAGCTCCGCGGCAGTCAATTTGGGCGGCTCGATTGTGATCGACAATTGCTCGAGCTCTTGCTGCCCGGCATCGCCGATCACCGAAGCGCCGATCAAACGCCACTCGATCGGCAGACCCATTTCCCGGATCAATCGGGCGATTGCCGCTAGCCGATCCAATCCTTTCTGACGATCCAATCGGCCCAGAAACAAGACGCGCAGCGGCCCTGGCTCGCGCAGCCGCCGGCGTGCTAGGGCTTCTTTGACTGCTGCAGCCGGCAGCTCATAGGACGGCGCATTCCACAGCAACGACAGTTTGCCTTCGGGAATCCCCATTGCATGACACCAGTCCATCAGCTGCTGCGAGCAGCACGCGAAAAGATCGTAAGCGTGCTCGTATCCAAGCGTGAGGTAGGTGTGGCCGTTGGGCCTGTCCGACTGCGTTAGATCCGTGACATGCAGCGAGGCAATCGTTTTCGTACCCTGGCGGCGCAGAGGCGCCATCAGAGCATGCGCTTCGGCGCAATGGAAATTGGCGACGGCCTCGAGGCCGCAGAGCAGACCAAAGGCGC
>JBARIB010000893.1:0-1883 GCA_049799535.1 Allostellaceae bacterium
ATCCTCGCCTGGTCAATGATCGCCTTGTCTTGGGACTGAAGGGGACGATGTCCGAATACGAGCTGAGCCTGCTGCGCCAGCGCGGAATAGCGGCGCGGGATTCGAAGGCGCTGCGAGGCGAGCTGCAGTTCATCCTCCCGCCTGGCTATTGCTGGAACGAGATCGGGCAAATCGAGATCGACCCAGACGAGCGCGTCAGCGGGGTCATTCGGCTCTTGTTCGAAAAGTTCCAGGAGCTCGGCAGCGCTCGGCAAGTCCTGCTCTGGGCTCAGGATCAGGCGCTGCAACTGCCGATCACCCGGCGCAATAACGGCAGCGTGTGCAAGATCGAATGGCGGCCGGCGGCCTACCACACGGTACTGCAGATCCTGCGGCATCCGGTCTATGCCGGCGCCTATGTTTTCGGCCGAACAACGCAGCGCACGCGCATCGTCGACGGGCGCGCCCGCAAGACCACTGGCCATTCGAAGCCGATGGCCGCTTGGAACGTCCTGCTGCGCGATCACCACCCTGGCTACATCAGCTGGGAACAGTACGAGGAGAACCAGAAGCTGATCTCGGAGAATGCCCATATGCAGCGCCGGACCGATCGTAAGTCGGCCCGCGGCGGCCGAGCCTTGCTGACCGGATTGGTGCGCTGCGGCCGTTGCGGCCGCACGATGCGGGTGTTCTATGGCACGCAATCGGGCCATGCTCACCGCTACCATTGCCGCGGCGACGACAGTCACGTCGGCGGATGGCTATGCATCGGCATCGGCGGTGTCCGGATCGATCGCGCCGTCGCCGCGCAGATCGTCGAGGCCGTCTCGGAGCACGCGATCGAAGCCGCGATCCAGGCCGCCGATCAATCGATAAGGGGCGATAATGAGATCCGACAGGCGCTCTGCCGGGAGCTCGAGGAAGCGCGTTACGAAGCTTCACTGGCTGCCCGCCGCTATGAGGTCGTCGATCCGACCAAACGGCTGGTTGCGCGCGAACTCGAAACTCGGTGGAACACGGCGCTGGAGCGGGTCGCCCATCTCGAGGACCGCATCGCTCGGCATGATGTCGCCACGGCGCTCCGTCCCAAGGTCGATCGCGCCGCGCTGATGGCGCTTGCCCGCGACTTGCCGACGACATGGAATGCGCCGGGCACCGACGCCAGAACGAAACAGCGGATCACTCATATCCTGATCCGGGAAGTCGTGCTCGACCGCGATGATGCGACCAACGAGGCGCTCGTCACGATCCATTGGAACGGCGGGCGTCACACCGAATTGCGCGTCTCGCGCGTGCGGACCGGACGCTACCCCGCCGATCGCCACCCGAGCCCGGTGGAGGTCATCCGTAAGCTCGGCGGCCAACTGCCGGATCGCGAGCTGGCCGTGACAATGAACCGGATGCGGTGCAAACCCGCCGATGGCAACGCCTGGACCACCGTTCGGGTGCGCGAGCTTCGCGAGCGGCTCGAGATCGGCTCTTTCGACCCGATGTTACCGCGCGCCGAGACGATCAGCGCCGACGCGGCCGCGATCCGGCTCGGTATCTGCATCGGCTCGGTACACAAACTCATTCGCAAGGGCGTGCTTCCCGCAACGCAGCTGATGCAGTCCGCGCCCTGGCAGATCCCGGTCGCCGCGCTCGAAACCGAAGCCGTCACGATAGGCGTCCGCGAAATCGTCGGGCGTCGCCCCAAGTTCTACAAGCGCTTTCAGGAGGATAAAACGCTTCGGCTCCCAGGATTCTGAACGGAAGGATGCATTATGTCGCCCGGTCCCCCCGCCGGCCGCGGAACACAAACAGATCGCCGGCATGCGGATCGCGCTTCAACCCCTGCTCGACCTGCAGGGCCAGCCCGTTCATGCCGCGGCGCATATCGGTGTGCCCGGTCGCGATCCACACCC
>JBARIB010000894.1:0-7344 GCA_049799535.1 Allostellaceae bacterium
AAGCCGCTGGGGAAGCTGCTCGGAGCGGGGTAACATCTCTTTCAGCTGGCGGCTGATCTTTGCGCCCGAGGCGGTGATCGACTATGTCGTCGCGCATGAGGTGGCGCACCTCGTGGAGATGAACCACGGCCCGCGCTTCTGGCGTCTCGTCGAGAGCCTCGCGCCGGGCCACGCAGCGCCCCGAGCCTGGCTCAAGCGCCACCGCAGCCGGCTTTTGTCATACGGTTTATAGGCACAGCGATGGCCCAGGGACCGGGATACACGGTCAAAGCAATCGAGCCGGTCGCGCTCGGCAGCGACGTGCAAGCACGGTTATTTACTCTGGCGCCAGGCGAGACGATCCCTTGGCATTTCCATAGCACGGTGACCGACTGGTTTTTCGTTCTTGACGGCATGCTGTCGATCGAAACCAGAGCGCCACGCGATTCCCAAACTCTTGCGGTGGGGAAGATGTATAGCGTTCCGCCGAAGACTGCGCATCTGGTCACCAACCGCTCGGACGCCGATACGCGCTTTCTGCTAGTCCAGGGTGTCGGGCCTCACGATTTTCTCAAGGTCGGAGGTTAGCGCCGCCGAAGGTTCCGCCCGCATGATCCAGGCGAGGAGCATCAGCCCGGGCAGGCACGCGGCTGTCGCCAGAAAGAAAAATGGGCTCCAGCCGAGTAGGTCTGCGAGCGCCCCGCCCGAAGCCGACAGTGTCGTGCGGCCGACCGCGGCGAGCGAGGTCAGGAGCGCATATTGCGTCGCGGTGAAGGCGATATTGCACAGGCCGGAAAGGTAGGCGACGAAGGCGGCGGATCCCATACCGCCGGTCAGGTTCTCGACTCCGATCGTCAGCGCCAGCGTCGGAACGTCATGCCCAACCCAGGCTTGCACCACGTACATCAGATTCGACAGCATCTGCAGGATGCCGCAAACGAGAAGCGACCGTAAAGTTCCGAGTCGCAGCACGGCGACGCCCCCCAGGGCAAGACCTGCAAGGCTCGCGACGAAACCATAGGCTTTGCCGATATTGGCGACCTCGACTTTTGAGAAGCCGAGCGAGACGTAGAGCGGGTTCGACATCGTGCCGGCCAGCGCGTCGCCGAATTTGTATAGAATGACAAAGCCGAGAATAACCATAGCGCCTTGGCGGCTGAGGATATCGGCAAAGGGCGCGATAACGGCGCCCTTGAGCCAGGCGGCGGCGCGGGCCAGCGAGGATTCGCCTTCGAGCGGTGCCAGCGGCCGAATCCCGCCGGGCTCAGGGGTGAACCAGACCGCCGCCATCCCGATGAACATCAGAGCCGCCATTAGGCCGTAGGCGAAGCTCCAGCCGCCAAAGCTCGCCGCGTAAAGCGCACCTGCCGACGCCGCGAGCATGCCGAAGCGGTAGCCCCACTGCGTCGCGGCGGCGCCGGCACCCTGTTCCTCGGGCCGCAGCAGCTCGATCCGATAGGCATCAATGACGATGTCCTGGCTTGCCGACAGGAACGCGACGACCACCGCCATCAGCGCGGTGGCGCCGGGGTCGGATCGCGGATCGGTAAATCCGAGAGCAAGGATCGCCAGCGCCAGCGCCGGCTGGATTGCCAGCGCCCAGCCGCGTCGGCGGCCGAGACGCCTCGTCAGGATCGGGATCGGCAGCCGGTCGATCGCCGGCGACCAGAGGAATTTGAGGCTGTACGAAATGCCGACGAGCGCGAACAGCCCGATCGAGGTGCGCGAGACGCCTACCTCGGACAGCCAGAACGACAATGTGCCGAAGGTCAAGGCCAGCGGCAGCCCACTGGCAAATCCCATGAGAAGAACGGCGACAAGCCGTGGCTCACGGTAGACCGCGAGCGCCG
Source organism: Allostellaceae bacterium (assembly GCA_049799535.1). Classification (GTDB taxonomy): domain Bacteria; phylum Pseudomonadota; class Alphaproteobacteria; order ATCC43930; family CGMCC-115725; genus AP-15. Next base: position 1,830 of record JBARIB010000894.1, read on the forward strand.
ATAGCCAGCGCGCAACCGCACTCCGAGCACTCGCTCCGGCGCCCCCCCTGCTCTCCGCCGCACGAGGGCGAAGTGTTAGAGCGGCGGCCTCTGAGGGGAGTTCGCTTACGACTTTTTCTCCGCTTTCTCGGCGTCGGCGGCGACTTGCATTTTGATGATCTTGTCAGGGTTCGTGACCTTGCCGTTGAGTGCGGGGTCGCCCTTCTTGATCTGGTCGATATATTCCATGCCCGAGGTGACCTTCCCCCAGATCGTGTATTTGCCATCGAGCGAGGGGGCGGGCGCGAACACGATAAAAAATTGGCTGTCCGCGCTGTTCGGATCCGAGGCGCGCGCCATCGAGACGACGCCACGCACATGCTTTCCGTTCGAGAACTCTGCTTTTAGCGGGTGGCCGGAGCCGCCGGTGCCATCGCCTTTCGGGTCGCCTGTTTGCGCCATGAAGCCGTCGATGACGCGGTGAAATACGATGCCGTTGTAGAAGCCTTGGCGGACGAGCGCCTTGATCTGGGCGCAGGTCTGGGGCGCGAGATCGGGGCGCATTTCGATGACGACGCGCCCGGCGGGCACGTCCATGTAGAGAGTGTTTTCCAAATCTGCAGCCATCGCCCCACCTCCAAAAACGAGCGCCCCGATGAGCCATACGAGCCTGCCAAACGCTGTCATAACTCTCCCCTGATCGATAAGGCCGACGACCCTATCCGAAGCGGCCGCGCGAAAAAAGCCGCCTCAGGCCGACAGGTCCCGTCGGTACCAGCCCCCGCTCCGGAAGCGGTCGAGATAGGTCGGCAGGATCGCTTCGACAGGGGCTGGCGATAGCCCCAGACTTGCGAGCGTCAAGGCGCCGGGAGAGACGACGTTGTCGCGCTTCAATAACTCGACCTGATCCGGTGTCAGAGGCGGGCTCGGAAGAATCGACATCAGTTTCGCCTGAAGCTCGGCAATCGGAAATGGAAGGTCGAGGAACCAACGCTTGCGGCGGATCTCGCGCAACAGCAATTCGAACAGCTCGCGCATCGTATAGATTTTCGGGCCGCCAAGCTCGTAGGTGCGCCCCGCTGTCGCGGCGTCATCGAGGCATCTGATTACTGCGTCGGCGACATCGCCGACATAAACGGGCTGGAACCGGGTTTCGCCGCCGCCGATCAGCGGCAGCACCGGCATCATCATCGCCATCCCGGCAAAGCGGTTGAAAAACTGATCTTCCGGGCCGAACACCACCGAGGGTCGCAGAATCGTCACAGTGGGAAATGCATCCCGCACCGCGGCTTCGCCTGCCGCCTTGGTGCGTGCATAGGCCGAAGCGGAGCGCGGATCGGCTCCAATCGCCGAGAGATGCACAAAACGCTCGACCCCACTATCGCGGGCGATCCGCGCGACCAAGGCGGGCCCAACGTGATGGACTCCCTCAAAGGTTTGTGATCGCGTCTCGCTCAGTATCCCAACACAATTAACAAGCGCGCCGCTGCCAGCGACAAAGGCGGGCAGAACACTCTCATCGTCGATAGCGACGTTCAGGGGCTCGATCTGCCCCACGGCGCCCATCGGTTTGAGAAATTTTGCCTCTGCCGCGTTGCGGCAACCGACCGGAACTACATCGCCGCGCGCGGCAAGCCGTTTGACGACATAGCGCCCGATAAAACCGGACCCGCCCAGCACCGCGGTTCGACGACTTCTCATAGATCTCCTCTACCCCACGCGCCCTTGCAGGCCCCGGTCGAACGCTCTTTCTATAGCGCACCCGTCGCAGCACGCGAATGCTTCGGAATCGCGCGGTGTCCCTTCGCACGTTGACATCGCAACTAGCCGGGCTTATCTCGGCTCTCCCGGGACGCCCAGGTGGCGGAATTGGTAGACGCGCTAGATTCAGGTTCTAGTGGGCGAAAGCTCGTGGAAGTTCGAGTCTTCTCCTGGGCACCACCTCGGGGCGAGAAGTTTGCAAGTCGCCACGCGCCATGACGCTTCAGCTTTACCGCGGTGATCTTCCCGAAGGTATCGATCTGGGATCGGTTGTCGCAGTGGATACCGAGGCGATGGGGCTCAATCCGCATCGCGATAGGTTATGCTTGGTCCAGCTGTCGGCCGGCGACGGGAACGCGCATCTCGTGCAGCTGATCCCCGGTGAATACGAGGCTCCGCGGCTTGCTTGTCTACTGGCCGACCGCGCCGTCACCAAACTGTTCCATTTCGCGCGGTTCGACCTGGCCATGATCTATCGTTATCTGGGAATCATGGCGTTGCCGGTTTATTGCACGAAGATCGCCTCGCGCCTCGCTCGCACCTTCACCGACCGGCATGGGTTGCGCGATCTATGCAAGGATTTATTGAACATCGAGCTGTCCAAGCAGCAGCAAAGCTCTGATTGGGGAGCGGAGATTCTGAGCGAAGAGCAGCTTCGCTATGCCGCCTCGGATGTGCTCCATCTGCATGCGCTGCGAGACAAACTCGATGCGATGCTGGCCCGCGAGGGACGTGAGGGGCTGGCCCGGGCTTGCTTTGAATTCCTGCCGCATCGCGTGATGCTTGATCTCGAGGGCTGGTCGGAGCAAGACATCTTCGCCCATTGAGCGGCATTTGGGGGAAGGGGGGGGCCGTTGTCCTATCTGAGAACCGAACGGATCACCGGATCGCGATGAGCCCGCGGATCGCCGCCGGGGGCGCGGTCGGCGCCACGCCCGACTACCCTGTTGCGCGCGCTGCGTCGAACGGCGACGCCGATCTCGCTGTCGCCCGGCGTGTCATTCGAGCCGAAATCTGCGGACTCGAAAGCCTGGCGGCAACGCTCAATGATGCGTTCCGGACTGCCGTGGCTGCCTGCGCGGCCGCTCGCGGACGCATCATCGTCACCGGGCTGGGCAAGAGCGGTCATGTCGCGCGTAAGGTCGCAGCAACCCTCGCTTCGACCGGGACACCAGCACAGTTTGTTCACCCGGTAGAGGCGAGCCACGGCGATCTCGGCATGATCGGATCCGAAGACGCAATTCTCGCCCTGTCGAATTCCGGCGAGACCACCGAATTCGCGGACATCGTTGCTTATTCGCGGCGCTTCGAGATTCCGCTCATCGCAATTACCGGAGGAGCGCGATCGACCTTGGCCGCCGCTGCCGATATCGTGCTCGTGTTGCCGGCTGCCGCTGAGGCCTGTCCGATGGGATTGGCGCCGACGACTTCGACGACGATGATGATCGCGCTCGGCGATGCATTGGCGCTCGCCTTGCTCGAGCGCAGGAGCTTCTCGTCTGCCGATTTCCGTCTGTTCCATCCGGGCGGGAAGCTCGGGCGGCGCCTCTTGCGCGTGCGCGACATCATGCATCGCCAAGACGAGATCCCGCTGGTCGACCCGAGTGCCCGCATGTCTGAGGCGATCCTGGTCATGACCGCGAAGAGTTTCGGTTGCGTTGGCGTGTGCACCGCGGATCGGCGGCTCATCGGGGTTGTTACCGACGGTGACCTGCGACGGCACATGGGCGATTCGCTTCTCGGCCAAAAGGTGGAAGCGGTGATGCATCGAAATCCGAAAACAATCGCTGGCGCCGCGCTGGCGGCGGATGCATTGGGATTGATGAATCGCTTCGCCATCACCTCCCTGTTCGTCGTTGAAGACGACAATCGCCCGATTGGTTTCTTGCACATGCATGATTGCCTGCGCGCGGGGGTCGCATGAGCGGGAATACGGCTGCGCTGTCAAGTAAGTCAAACCCTGAGGTGGGTCACGGACTAGCGGCGGTTTGGCAAAGACCGCCCGAACCCAATTCAGCGCGCTCGCGACCTCAGGACGATCGCCACAGCCGCCGCGTCGCGCTGCTAAAGGGGTTTTTGCCGGCCTTAGGTGCAAGCTTGTTGATGCTGGTCGTCTTTTGGCCTCGGGTCGTTCCGCTTCTCGAAACGGTAGGGTCGAGCTTTCCCATTATCGATTTTCGCGAGGCCCGTGAGCTGCGAATGCTACATCCTCGCTATGCCGGGGTGGATCGGTTCAACCGACCGTTCGTGGTGACCTCCGCAATTGGCCGGCAGGCGCCGAACCGGGACGATTTGATGTCGCTCGAAAGCCCGAGGGCGCAAATAACCCTGCATGGCGGCGCCTCGGTCGTCGTGACCGCCGCAACGGCAATGTATCAATCCCAGGCGCAATTGCTTGACTTGTTCGGTGACGTCAACCTCGTCCACGAAAACGGCACGCGCTTTGTGACGAAGAGGGCTCGTGTCGACGTCGCGGCCGATACCGCCGAGGGCAATGACCCAGTTAGCGGACATGGGCCGTCAGGGGATATCACTGCACAAGGCTTTCGGATATCCGAGAAGGGAAACACGATCCTGTTTACGGGGAAGTCAAATCTTCGCCTCAAGGGAACAAAGCCCAGCAACACCGTCGCAAGCCCTCCAACCCTTCCTGCCGAGGTAGAGGAAGCGGCGGCGCGAATCGACGCATCGGCAAATGCCGCCCTGACCGCGCCCGATACTGCCGCCAGCAATAATTCCATCCCGGACCTGCCCCGCGGGGAAGCGTTGGCAAAGCCCGATATCGTCGTCAAATCCCGCAGTATAGCGAAACGCGATGGTAAGTCGCAGCCGCCAGCTTCGCCGACCCCAGCCAAGGCGAAACAAGATGCGGGCTAACTGTCGCTGTTGGAGGATCGGCGGCTTCAAGATTATTTCTATACTCACCCTGCTGCTGGAGCCCCCTTTTTGCAGCCCGCCGCCTGCCGCGGCGCAAGGACTGAGCCTGGGTGGAGTATCGGAGGACCGGCCGATTGAGGTTTCTGCCGATTCGGGAATTGAATGGCAGCAAGATGCACAAGTTTATATCGCCCGCGGCAACGCCATAGCCAAGCGTGGCACGACCGAGGTGCACGCCGATACTTTGACGGCGCACTATCGTCCGGCCAAGAGCTCGGAGGGCGGAAACGAGATCTACCGGCTCGACGCAGACGGCCATGTGACGATCAAGGGTCAGACGCAGACTGTTGTTGGTGACAATGCGGTCTATGATGTCGATCAGCAGATCGGCATAGTGACCGGCAAGGCGCTAAAGCTGACCACCGCAACCGACGTTGTCACCGCGCGCGACAGCCTCGAATGGTACGATCAGAAGCAGATCGCTGTCGCGCGAGGAGACGCGGTTGCCATACGGGATACGAAGCGGATCCGCGCCGACACGCTCACCGCTCATATGATAAAGGACCAACCCAAACCCGCTGCCGGAACGCCGCAGACGACAAATGTCGCGGCGACCGCGGCTGCTTCGAAGTCCGGCACCTCGGCAAGCCCGCTCGGCGGCGAGGACTCCCGCATCAGCCGGGTCGATGCGCAAGGCAACGTGCTGGTCTCGACCCCGACCGACATCGGCCGTGGCGACTATGCGGTCTACAACGCGGAAACCGGCATCGTCACTCTCCTCGGGAATGTGACAATCACGCGCGGACCGAATGCTGTCAGAGGTCAATACGCCGTGGTCGATCTCAACAATAACATCAGCCGCATGTTGCCGGCGCCCGCGGCAGCTGGGTCGCCCGCA
>JBARIB010000895.1:0-8321 GCA_049799535.1 Allostellaceae bacterium
GTTTGCCAGTACTCTCTCGGAACGCGCTCGCGCGCGTACCGAATCGTAAAAGGGCGACCGAGCACGATCGAAAGCAGCACAATGCCCAGCAGCCCGAGATCGACCGTCAATCTCACCGCGGTCAGAGTCCAATGCCAATCGGCAGCCGCAGTGAATACCGCAAGCGCACCGAATAATGCGATGCTGCCGATCTCGAGGATTTTTGCCGCGCGACCCGCCGTCTTTCATAAAGAAAAATGAGCGCCGCCATTGCGAATGCGGCCCACATCGCCACCTCGACAGTACCGACCCGCATGACGACAAAGAACGCGATATAGGGCGTAAAGCCGAGAACAATACCCACGCGATTCTCCCCATCGGGGTCAGTCTGACCTTAGACGGGTTCGCGCCTGACTCCAAGATCGAGGCGGATACGCGTTGTATTCGGGCCAACGAGAAGGCAAGCTCGGCTCCCGCCGCATGCGAGGAGGAAAGACGCGATGACGATCGAGCCGATGCTGACTGAAGAAATGCCGGCGAATGCGCTGGTCGCGCGGGTGCTCGAAGAGGCCGGGATTGAAATGGTCTTCGGCATTTCTGGAGGGCATACGGGCCGGATCGTCTCGGGCCTCAGCAAATATCAAAACTCGATCCGCACTGTGCTCGTGCGCGAGGAATCGCTGGGCGGCGTCATGGCCGAGATCTACGGCCGGCTTACACGTCGGCCCGGTGTCTTGCTCGGGCAGGGTCCCTGGGTGCTCGGCAATGGCCTAATCGGCACGATCGAGGCGCATCTGTCGAGTTCGCCGATGTTGTTGCTGACCGATTTCAGCGACGCACCGCGTTTCACGTTGCATGCCCCCTATCAGCAGGCGACCGGCGATTGGGGCAGCTGGGACGCCCGGCGTGCCTTCGGCGGCGTCACGAAGCACGTCATGCAGGCGCATGAGCCGATCGCGGCAGTGCAGGCGACGCAGCTCGCGGTCAAGCACGCGATGGCGGGTCAGCCGGGGCCAGTCGCGGTGCTCTACAGCCACGATTCGTTAGCCGGGTCGGTGGCGCCCGGCTCGCAGCCGATGCTCTATCCGACCCGCCACTATCTCCCATCCTTGCCTCCACCCGCCGATACGCGGCGCGTCGAGGCCGCCGCTGCGGCGCTGCTCGCCGCGCAAAGGCCGGTGCTGATCGCCGGCAATGGGGTGCGCATAGCGCAGGCCTATGACCAGCTGCGCCAGCTTGCCGAGGCCGGCGGCCTCCCGGTAGCGACGACGGCAGCCGGCAAGGGCTGCTTTGCCGAGACGCATCCCCTGGCGCTCGGCGTATTCGGTACCTTCGGCACAGCAGCGGCCAATGCCTGCATCGCCGAGGCCGATCTCGTGCTCGTCGTCGGTTCCAAGCTGTCGCCGAGCGATACCGCCTGGGAGAACCGGGCGTTGCTCGACCCGACACGCCAGACGTTCGTGCAGATCGACATCGAGCCGCGCAACGCCTCCTGGAACTATCCCGCCGAGCACGTTCTGATCGGTGACGCGGCCATAATTCTCGATCAGCTGACGCAAGAGCTGCGTTCCCGCACTAGAGACCGGCGGCAGCAGGCCGATCGGAGGGTCGCGACACACCGCGAGCGTCACGGCTATTTCAACGACCGCGCCTATTTCGCCGATGACCAGCCGATCCTGCCGCAGCGCGTGATTGGCGAACTGATGCGGTGGTTACCCGAGGATGCGATCATCACCTGTGATGCAGGCGAAAACCGTATCCTGATGACGCATTTCTACCAGACCAAGCGGCCTGAGGGATTTCTGCAGGCTGCCGGGTCGGGGCCGATGGGGTTTGGCATCCCAGCCGCGCTCGGCGCCAAGCTCGTGCACCCCTCCCGGCCGGTCGTAGCCGTATGCGGCGACGGCGGCTTTGCAATGACAATGAATGGACTGATGACCGCGATCGAGCACGACATCCCAATCATCACCGTCGTGTTCAACAATAAGGCGCTCGGCTGGGTCTTGCACGGCTCCGGCCCGTTTGCAGCGGAGTTCAAGGATTTCAATCACGCCGAAATCGCCCGTGCGATGGGCTGCCGCGGCGTGCGGGTCCAGGATCCGGCGGCATTGGGCCCGGCATTGCGCGAGGCGCTCGCTGCGCGGGCCCCTACCGTTATCGACGTCATGACTTCGCTGAAAGTGACGTTTGCCGACGTCACCTCGCAATTGGCCAAGGATGCCTCGCCGCGGCGGCGCTAGCAGGAGTTCGATCCGGTTGCGGCTGCGTTAAGATGTCAAAATTCCACCGCCGACGGTCGGGCTTGTGACCCGATCGCGCGCCGCCGACGATTTCTCGACGATTCGTGCGCGTCTGCGACAACTGCAGAGCGAGCGGGGTCAAACCTCACCCCTCGCGGCCGGAGGTCGCAGGTGGGGAGGCGCCGCCGCTTTCGGATATCGAGAGGCGATCGAAGGAGCGGCGCGAAGGTGTCCCACCGCCCTGGGTGCCGACGATCTTTGGTTGATCGAGTAAGCGGTAGTGCTTTCGTTCTCAGATCGCCATCCAGCCGCCGTCGACATTGTAAGCGGAGCCGGTAACAAAGCTGGCGCGGTCGGAGCAGAGCCAGACGACCATCTCGGCGATCTCTTCCGGATTGCCCATGCGGTGCAACGGAACCTGCGCCAGGATCGCTTCACCACGCCGGCGCATTGTTTCCTCGGTCATGCGGGTCCTGATGTAGCCCGGGCAGACGGCGTTCACGCGGATGTTGGCATCGGCATATTCGATGGCAGCGGTCTTGGTCAGGCCGAGAACACCATGCTTGGCCGCGACATAGGCAGAAGAGGTCGGCAGACCGACGAGCCCTGCAATCGAGCCCGTGTTGACGATCACGCCGCCACCCTGTGCCTCCATCTGCGGTAATTCGTGCCGCATACACAGCCACACGCCCTTCAGATTGACCGCAATCATGCGGTCGAAGGCCTCCTCGGACCAATCCGCGGTCTTCCTACCGGCCGCCTCGACTTGCCAGCCGGCGATGCCGGCGTTGTTGAAAGCGCAGTCGAGCCGGCCATAGGCGCCGACCACCCCCTCGATCATCGCCCGCACATCGGCGTCGCGCGTCACCTCGCCCGACAGCGAGATTGCCTGGCCGCCGATGGAGTTGACCTGAGCGACGGTCTCGCGCGCCGCCTCCGCCGCGATATCGGCGACCGCGACGCGCGCCCCTTCGCGTGCAAAGGCGAGCGCCGTCGCACGGCCGATGCCGCCACCTCCGCCCGTGATCAGCGCCGATTTCCCGTCGAGTAGCCCGGCCATTGTCTCCTCCCGGTCGATTGCGCGGCGATCCTGCCACAGATTTTGCGTCAGCGCCCAGAGCCGAATGGCGCCGCTTTGCTCTGTGGCGCCTTTGCCAAGCTTTGGCCGGTGATAGCCCTCTCTTGCGAACCCATCGACAGGCCGGCTGCGCGGCGGCAGGATGCCCCGGTCATCGTTCCAAGAATGAGGACTTTGCCCGATGCCCGACACCCCGACTTTTGGCCGCTATACCGAGATCCCGTACGACCAGATGACGTCCGAGCAGCAGGAAGGCTACCGCTCGCTAATGGAGGCGCGCGGCCGCCTGCCTGGTCCGAACAAGATCTATGTCCACAACCCCAAGCTGGTGAAGGTGATGGGGCCGCTCGGCGCCTATTTCCGCACCGGCTATTCATTGAGCGAGCGCGAGCGCGAGATTGCCGTCGTCATCATCAACAGCAAATGGCATTCGGCCTACCCGACCAACGCGCATGAGCGCGCCGCCAAGGCTGCCGGGCTGCCGGCCGAGAAGGTCGAGGCGATGCTGTCCGGCCTGCCAACCTCGTTCGACGACCAGCGCGAACAGGTCATCTACGAGATGGCGACGTGCCTCGCCAATTCGCGCTGGGTGTCGAAGGGCCTCTACGACCGCGCGGTCGAGGCGCTCGGCCACGAGGGCATCACCGACGTGATCTGCCTGATGGGCTTCTACAGCAGCGTGTCGATGACGCTGGCCTTCTACGATGTGCCTGCAGACGCCCCGGGCATGCAGCGCTGAGGACAGACACCGCTCAGATAGTTTTCACAGTGAAGGAGTGAAATCGCCATGCTGATCGTCGACGCACAGGTTCATATCTGGTCGTCTGGCCCACCCACCAATCCGGCTCATCGCCAGGTCAATTCCTATACCGCGGAGGAATGCATTCGCGATATGGACGAAGCCGGCGTCAATGCCTGCCTGCTGCATCCGCCGGGATGGGATCCGAACTCGGGCAAGATTTCCGAAGAGGCTGCGGCCAAATACCCGAACCGCTTCGGCATCCTCGGCAACTTCCCGCTCGATAAGCCCGAGAACCGATCGCTGATCGACACCTGGAAGCAGCGGCCGGGCATGCTCGGATTGCGCTATGCCTTCACGCAGCCGCACCAGGCCAAATGGATGACCGACGGCACGATGGATTGGCTGTGGCCGGCGGCCGAGAAGGCCGGGATTCCGATCGCCTTGATGGCGTCGAATTATCTGCCGCAGGTAGGGCAAATCGCAGAGCGGCATCCCGGTCTCAAGCTGATCATCGACCACTATGGCCGCGTCCGCGACGGCAAGGACGACGCCGCTCACGGTAATCAGCCGGCGTTATTAGCGCTCTCCAAATATCCAAATGTAGCCGTTAAGGCGACCGGCGCGCCGGGCAATTCGAGCCGGCCCTACCCCTATCGCAACATTCACAAATACACGCAGCAGATCGTCGAGAGCTTCGGGCCGCAGCGCAGCTTCTGGGGCACCGACATCACCCGCATGCCGTGCTCGTGGAAGCAGTGCGTGACGATGTTCACCGAGGAGATGCCGTGGCTGAAAGGCCGCGACCTCGAGCTCGTCATGGGGCGCGCGGTGTGCGACTGGCTCGGCTGGAAACTGCCTGGGTGAGGGCGCTCCGAGCACTCTGCCTGGTAGCGGTTCTCGATCTTCTGGCCGGCTATCCGGGGGCGGCGGCGGATAGCCCCGCCCTTGACGCGCTCGTCAGGGCTTATCCCGAGCAGCTGGCCGGCTATGACGACACCTATCTGATCTGGCGCGACGGTACCCACATGCCGCTATCGGATGGGCAGCCGAACAAGAGCTTTGAGGAGATGCTGCGGCGCGGATCGATCCTCGATCAAATGCGGCTGCCCTATCCGGCGGGAATCAGCGGCGCTGCACTTATTCCTCAGAACGATGCCGGCAGGATCCGCAACCGCGCCTTCTTCGACAAAATGTATGGAGATTGCTGGAGAGGCGAGGTGGGCCCGCGTCTGGTGCCCGTGGTTTGGCTTCCCCGGAGCTGGGGCCACACGGTCCGGGTGACGTCCGTTAATGGCGTTGCCGCGCGCCTAGCCGAAGTGTCCGACGAACTGGATGCGTTGCCCGCGCCAGTGAAACGGCATGCTTACCCGACCGCAGGAACTTATAACTGCCGCACGGTGGCCGATACCGGTGAGCCGAGCATGCATTCCTGGGGTGCGGCCATCGACCTCAATGCCGCTTACGCCGAGTATTGGCTCTGGCCTCGCGCCGTAGCGGCTGACGCGCTACCGCCGGAGATCATCGAAGCATTCGAGCGGCATGGCTTTATCTGGGGAGGCAAATGGTCTCACTACGACACGATGCATTTCGAGTACCGGCCGGAGTTACTGAACGGCCCACCCGAAGTCGTGCAAAGGGCGGCCGCATCCCACAAATAAGACAGCCATGAGCAGCCTGGACCCGATCCCCTATTCCGACGCGCAACTCCGCTCGATCCTGCAACGCGTTAAAACCATCGCGATGGTCGGCGCCTCATCGAATTGGAACCGGCCGAGCTACTTCGTCATGAAGTACCTGCAGGGGAAAGGCTACCGGGTCATCCCGGTAAATCCCGGCATCGCGGGGCAAACGCTGCTCGGTGAGAAGGTTTACGCATCGCTGCGCGATATTTCCGAGCCGGTCGACATGGTCGATGTGTTCCGTCCCGCTCGCGATGTCCCCGAGATCGTCGAGGACGCGATCGCGATCGGCGCCAAAGTCGTGTGGATGCAACTCGGCATCCGCAATGACGACGCGGCGGCAACCGCCGAGAAAGCCGGGATCGAGGTCGTCATGAACCGCTGCCCGAAAATCGAGTTCGGCCGGCTCGGCGGCGAGCTGTCATGGAGCGGCGTCAATAGCGGCATCATCCGCAACCGGCCGCCGGAGCCGCCGATCGCCCGGCACGGCAAGGAGCGGGCCACGCCTTCGCACAACATCACCTACGGCTTTGAAACCCGCGCCATCCACGCCGGCGCCGCACCCGATCCGGTAACCGGCGCGCGGTCGACGCCGATTTACCAGACGACTTCTTATGTGTTTGAGGATGTCGATCACGCCGCCTCGCTCTTCAATCTGCACAATTTCGGCTACATCTATTCGCGTCTGACCAACCCTACAGTGTCCGTTCTCGAGGAGCGGATCGCCAGCCTCGAAGGCGGCCGCGCGGCGCTCGCCGCCGCTTCGGGGCATGCCGCGCAATTCCTGATCTTTTTCACATTGATGGAGGCAGGAGACGAATTCATCGCCTCACGCAACCTTTATGGCGGCTCGCTGACCCAATTCGGGCTGTCGTTTAAAAAGCTCGGCTGGAAGTGCCACTTCGTTGACCCGACCGAGCCGGAGAATTTCCGCAAGGCGCTGACGCCGAGGACAAAGGCGATCTTTCTCGAAAATCTGGCCAATCCGGGCGGCATCGTCGTCGATCTCGAGCGGGTAGCGGCGATAGCGCACGAGGCCAGCACACCGCTCATTGTCGATAATACTCTGGCGACGCCATATCTCTGCCAGCCATTCCAATGGGGCGCCGACATCGTCTGCCATTCCACGACCAAGTTCCTCAGCGGCCATGGGCATGCGCTGGGCGGCATGGTCGTCGAGTCCGGCCGGTTCGACTGGGCGCAAGGCGATCGCTTTCCGTCGTTGACCGACCCGGAGCCGGCGTATCACGGCCTGAAATTCTACGACAATTTCGGCGACTTCGCGTTCACGACCAAGGCGCGGGCCGTGGCCCTGCGCGATTTTGGCCCGACGCTATCGCCGATGAACGCGTTTCTGACCCTGACCGGCATCGAAACTCTGCATCTGCGCATGGACCGCCATATCGAAAATGCGCAAAGGGTGGCGGAGTTTCTCTCGGGCCACCCGCGCGTCAGCTGGGTTTCCTACGCCGGACTGAAGCAAAGCCCGTTCCATGAACTCGCCCGGAAATATATGCCGAAGGGCGCCGGGGCAGTGTTCACCTTCGGGGTCAAGGGCGGCTACGAGGCTGGGACCAAGCTTGTGGAGAATGTCCAGCTGTTCTCGCATCTCGCCAATATCGGCGACACCCGCAGCCTCATTCTGCATCCCGCCTCGACGACGCATCGCCAGCTGAGCGACGAGCAGCGCCTGGCAGCCGGCGCCGGCCCCGACGTCATTCGCCTGTCGATTGGCCTGGAATCCGCCGAAGACCTGATCCGCGACCTCGACGAGGCGTTGTCCGCTTGAGCCGATCGGCTGCCGCTGGCGGGGGGCTTCATTTTCCCGGCGCTCGGAGTTGAGGATCGATCTGCACCGTCGCCGTCATTCCGGCGGAGAGAACCACACCCTCGGGCACGTGATCGATGTGGATGCGCACGGGGATGCGCTGCGCCAGGCGGACCCAGGTGAAGATGGGGTTTACGTTGGCGAGACCTTGCCCGTTGGGCTGCGCGTTCGAAACATTGATGCCGCGGGCGATGCTGCCGACATGGCCGCGCAGGAGCTGCTTGTAGCCCATCAGCTTGATAGTGGCTGGATCGCCGACGCGGATTGGCTCGAGATTGGTTTCCTCGAAATAGCCGTCGACCCAGAACGAGTCGGCATCTACCAGCGAAATTACGTTCTGTCCGACATTGGCGTAATCGCCGAGCTGCGCCAGCAGATTGGTGACCCAGCCGTTGACCGGCGAGCGGATCTGTGTGCGCTCGAGGTTTACCCGCGCCTGGTCCAGATTGGCGATGGCCTGCTGATGTTGGGCTTGGGCGGCCTGTGCGTTGCTTGCATAAGTTTGTTTTTCTTCGGTCGTAACCGCGAGGCTGGTGAGCTCCTGGCGGCGCTTTGCCTCTCTCTCAGCGTTCTCCGCATTGGCCTCAGCCTGTTGCACCGCTGCCTCTGCCAGGCTCACGGCGATCTTATAGTTGGTCGGATCGATGACCATCAGCAGGTCGCCCTTGTGCACGAACTGGTTGTCGGCGACCGGCAGCTCGACGATCTGGCCGGCGACTTGCGGCGCCATTGTCACGACATAGGCGCGCACCGTGCCGTCGCGCGTCCACGGCGC
>JBARIB010000896.1:0-4401 GCA_049799535.1 Allostellaceae bacterium
ATGCCCGCCAACCCCGAGCGCATCTGGCGCGCAATGCGCGAGTACGCCCGGAGCGGCCGAGCCGCGCAGCCCCCGGAGCAGCCCCACGCCTCGTAGGTCAAGCGGCGCAACCTGGGAGAACGGATCATGGCAACGATTGTGCACAAGGGCATCAAGCTGGCTTTTGAAGATCGCGGCGCGGGCAAGCCCGCCTTTGTCTTCGTACACGGGTTCGCCTGTGATCGCTCGTTCTTCGCCCCGCAGGCCGAGCACTTCGCCCGCCAGCATCGGGTCGTTTCCTTAGACCTCCGCGGGCATGGCGAGAGCGACAAGCCGCCGGGGCCATACCCGATCGCGGCCTATGCTGACGATATTGCGTACGTGATCGAACAACTGGGCCTTGGTAAGACAGTGGTCGTAGGTCACAGCATGGGTGGCGTGACCGTCCTGCAACTAGCCGCGGCCCGTCCCGATTGCGTCGCGGCGATCGTCATGGTCGACCCGGCGTCGCTTGTTCCTCCGCCGGAGCGGCGCGCCACTCTGGAGGCCATGGCGGCCGCTATCGAAGCGGGCAATCACGAGCCCCTCAGGCAGTTCGTCGAGAATATGTTCCTGCCTACCTCCGATCGGCGGTTGGTGGAGAACATAATGGCAGTGATGCTGACCGCGCCGGACCACGTCGCGGTCAATGCCATGCGGGGGGTCCTCGAGTTCGACGGTCGTGCCGCTGCCGCGTTGTGCACGGTGCCTGCCTTGCATCTGGCGGCAAGTCCGCAGCGCAATCCCCCGTATCTGATGTCGGAATGGCTACCGAACGTCGTCAATGGCTGCACTGTTGGCGCCGGGCACTTCAACCAACTCGAGGTTCCCGACCAGGTGAATGCAATGATCGAGGCGTTTCTGCGCCATTATGTCTGAGACGGCGGCTGACCGGCTCCGAGTTTCGAGTGCAGTGTAATGGGTGGAAGGTGATGCCGGACTTACTCGGATATCGGGCGAAGATTGGCGCTGTTGTCCCATCGACGAACACGACGATGGAACCCGAGCTGCACTCGATGGCTCCGCCGGGCGTTACTTTTCACACTGCACGCTTGTATCTCGCGCAATCGTCGGTTCGCTCGGCGGAGGAAGCACAAAGGGCGGCCGCGGCTTTCCAAGGCGCACTTGAGATCGCGATTCGGGACGTGATGACGGCTGAGGTCGATCATCTAATGATCGGGGTTTCGGCCCTGTCCTTTATGGGAGGTGTCGCCGGCAGCGAACGTTTCGAAGAGAGGCTTAAAAAAATCACCAGCGTCCCTATTACGACAGCGTCGGCAGCAGCAACGGCGGCGTTTCTTCTATACGGCGCCAAACGGATCGGAATTCTATCGCCGTACCACGCTATGTTCGATGAGCACTATATTCGCTTTTTCGTCGAATCGGGGTACGAGGTAGCCAAGCTGCGCTGCATCGAATGTCCGACGATGCTGGCGATCGCGATGGTGGATGAAGCGACGATCCGCGCGGCCATGCGGGACCTAGTCGAGGCCGGCAGTGAGGCGCGATCTTACAGGTGGGAACCGACCTCGTGACGACGCGTCTCGCTGACGAAGCGGAGCGTTGGCTCGGCAAGCCGGTTCTCGCGATAAATGCCGCCATGTTGTGGCACGCACTCCGAGCTCTCGAAATCCCGGACCAGCTGCCGGGGTTGGGATCAATCTTGCGTACGCACTGAGCGGCCACGACCAGCGTAGGGCGAAAAGCGCATCGCCCGCCGCCACCGCGGCGCGACGCAGGATCCCTATCAATGCCGACATATCTGCGGTCGGGGGCGTTGGATCTTCGGTGAGACTGGCACGGGCGCGCACCTCGATCATCGCCGCCGCCAGCGCGAACTCTTCCTCGAAGGCATTGTAGGCCTTCTCTTATTCGGGGTCCTTGCGCCAAGCGGCGAAGGACTCCTCTACCGGAATCATCTTCCTGCTCATCCCATTTCCTCCCGACCCAGGATCGATCCGCCATCGCTGAACGGGTCGCTCATTTGCTCAACGGCCGGTGGAGCACAAATCTAACGCCGGCCTTCGCTCATGAGCTGTTTGATTTGACCGGAACGTCCAAGATGTGGCCCTTGCGGAATCGCCTAAGCCGCTCGATCGCTGCGCGCCGCCGATCGGGACCGGTGCGTCTTATCGGCACGAGACGCGACAGGACGTCCATGCTTGGTGATCGTGAACCGTTCGCCTCGGGCGCCCCGCTCGAGCAGCGCTGACAGGTCAGTCTTGGCCTCGTAAGCGCCATGCTTCGGCGGACATTTCCGTGCTTCTAGTGTTAGATCAATCGGCGGAATGCGCGTTCCAGGCTGGGCAGGAATCCCATAGTGCTGGAAGAACGTCGTGCGTCCTTCGAGGCCTCGCTTTCGCGAGGCACCTCAGGATGGATTTTTCTTCATTTCATCAATAACACACCGTCATGCCGAGGAGCGGCCCGGCGCGGCCGCGGCGCGTCTCGAGGCACGCACGGCGCGCGATGCAGCGCGTTCTTGCCCAGCCTCGCTCGCTCTTCCGCCCTGCGGCGCTATTCGGCGGCTTTCTCCGCGGTGCCGAACATCGGGTAGTTCGTGTCGTCGATGAAGGCGTCGTCGCCGTCGGTCGGCACAGGTTCGGCGTGGTCGATGGCGCCCTGGATGTTGTCGCCCCAGACCTCGCGCGGCAATTCGTAGAGCACCTCGACGCCGTAGCCATTGGGATCGACGATGTAGAGGCTGTGCGTCATACCGTGGTTGACGCGGCGCTCGAACTTGACTCCCTTCGCGCGCAGCCAGGCCAATTGCTTCAGCCACGCCTCGCGGTTGGGCAAGGAGATTGCGATGTGGTTGATCGCAACCGGTTGGTCGAACATCGACCATTCCGCCGGCGGCTTCGGCAGGTTCGGGTTCTCGCACAGCGCGATGTCGTGGTGGTTCATAAGGCCGTCGTGATCGCCGCTGTAAAAACGCATCTTGCCGTTGCGGCGCTTCGAATACGCGACCTGCTTGAAGCCGAGGGTCTCGGTCCAGAATTTGTGCGACTCCTCGATGTCGCGCACATTGATGACCAGATGGTTGATGCCGCGCGGGGTGACCGCCTCGTCAGGGGTGGCCGGTACGATAGAAGAGGCGCCGTCCGCCATCATTTTGCTCCTTTTGGCTCAGAATTTCTTGCGGGTGAATATAAGCCAGCCGCAGCAGCTTTGTCATCGCAACCGCGAAGGGGCCCTGCGAGAACCGCTGGCGGACCCAGGAGATCGGCAGACTGCGCTGCGCTTTTCGCCCTGCCAGCAACATTGCGCCCTCGCGCCGCTCGGCGTCACCGACGTGGTAATGCCCGTCATTCCCGAGCGCGTCTGGCGCGCGATCCGTGAGCACCCCAGCCGCATAAAGATCGGCGGCTGTTGCGTGAGGCGCCCCCGAGGCCGTACCGCCGAGCTTTCGGCGACTTTTCCGAAAAATTCTCATTTATGTGAAGCAACTCACACATTTTCTCGTATTGCCGCACGATTCTTATGTCGCGAACAAGTCAAACATTGGGCCGCAATCATCTGACAACTAACCATTCAAGGAGTTTGAGATGCCCGATAATGCGATCTTGGCTAGTTTCGTGCCAGCAGGCGCTTCGGCACGGACCGCGAGGCAGGACCATCTGCCATCCGGGGGCCGCCAAGCATCCCACACTATGGCCGAAACCGATCTCGGCCGTGTGCGGCCGCTGATCGCCAAATTCAATGACGCGGGGTCGAAGACAAATCTGCCGCCGGCCCTGCTGGCGGCCATAGCCAGTCGCGAATCTCGCTGCGGGAACGTTCTCGACCGGCACGGGTTTGGCGATGCGGGAAATGCGTTCGGGATTATGCAAGTCGACAAGCGGTTTCACTCTCTCGAGGGTCTACCCGATCCGCGCAGCCAGGGGCATATCGATCAGGCGGCAGCGATCCTCAACCAAGCCTTCCAACAAGCGCAACGTAAGTTCGCCGGTCAACCGCTCGCTCGGCAGCTGCAGGCCGCGGTCGCTGCCTACAACTGCGGGATGGGTGCCGTGCCAAGTCCAGCCAACGCCGACGATCATACGACAGGGCAGGACTATTCGAACGATGTCTGGGCGAGAGCTGAGTTTTACGCCGGACGTTGGCCAATTACAGTTGATAATCCTGCAGTTGATAATGCGCCGACTGCGTGATCCTTCAAGGAACAGACGGCCGTAGGTGCGGCGCGGGTGCGATATCGAGGGCCCGCGCCGCAACGTGGTAGAGCTCCCGCTCTTCTCACTGAAGTCTTGCGCGATATTTTCCTCCCGACCGCACGTGGGCATATCGCGCCCAGTCGGTGCCGCTGCGATGGAAGATGGGGGCTCAGCGCTATTCGAAGACGTAGGTATAGGCGCTGCTGTCCCGCACAATGCGCCCGAC
>JBARIB010000897.1:0-6422 GCA_049799535.1 Allostellaceae bacterium
GGCTTGAGACCTGCACCTGACTGCCGGCCTCGAAGGGCCCTCCTTCATCTCTCGTACAGTTCCGCACCGTTCTACGCAGACGGCGCGTTCGTGACACACGACCCTTTCCGGACATTGCTTGGGTCACGGCGGGGCCAGGAAAGGCGCCTTCCCTGGAATGGCGTAGCGCTCCCGTCTGATCATTATCCAGGATTTCTATCCTAAGTTGAAATGAATGCCGGGATCTTTACACTTCTGCGACGTTACAAAGTCGAAAACAATCTCACCCCTCTCTCTGCAGCACTTCGCGCGCTCTGCGGACTGGTTCCCGTGACTACTCGGCCAGAGGTGATGGAGTAATCGTCAAAAGCGTTCATCGAAGAGCCGTAGTACGCGCCAACCGCAGTGACGGCCTCGACAACGGGGACCACCTTGTCCGCTCTCAATTTGTCAAGGATTCTAAAAATGAGTTCGCCCTCGATCGTAAAACCAGTCACGGTCTTTCCTTCGATGATCGATCTACCGGTCTTCGAGTCGATGACACCGGGCAGGATGGCCGGCCCATGACACACCGTACCAACGACACCTCCGCGATCCCAGACATCTGCTGCGACTGCTTGAAGCCCTTTCGCGGCCGGATAGTCGTAAAGTGCTGCGTGACCGGCCGAGGCAAAAAACAGGCCATACTCTTCCTTCTTCAAGTCCGAGGCTTTCTTGAGTTGCGAGTTGAGCTTGACATTGAATGGATGCTTCGCATTGTTGAGAATGGCGTGGTCGCTTCCTGAGAGGAAAGGATCCGTCAGTGAGACGTCGTCCAGGCCGAATGTGCCGGTCTCGGAAGCTAGGTCCACTTCGAATCCCGCCGTTGTCAAGACCTCGAATGGATGCAAAGCCTCGGTGAAAAAGAGGCCTGTTTTGCCGCCACCGGGATAGATAGCGCCGTTGAAGCTGCTGATGGAAATAAGTGCCTTACGGGGAAGAGGCTTAGACATGGTTTACTCCCTTCACTTTATGATTTGATTCCTACGAGACCTTGCGCGGGACTTGCGACCTTGGGGGTAATCGAGGCGAGTGGTGCTGTCTGACTGGGGGGACTACTTTCGTGCGACGCGAAGGCGGCAGTCAGCGCTTTGAGGCCGTCCTCGTAGATGCCCTGAAACAACCGGGATGCCTCCGAGTCGCTGACGCCATCGGGCAAAAACCGACCCGACCATTCCACTCGCGAGCCTCTGCCGCTGTCCGTTTCCACTACGCGCAGTGTCGGCAGGTAATCCGTCACGGGGAAGGGAGCCTGTAGGATAGCGTAGCTATAACTGCGGGCGGAATCATCGAACTTGACCAGCCGCTCGACGATGGTTTCGCCGCCAGAATTGGACAGGCGCCGCACATGGCCCTCGCCCAGCTCGCTCTCGGGAATGTAGGGCAGCCAATCCGGCAAGGAGCCGAATCCGCCGATCAATTGCCACACTAAATTGGGCGAGGCCGGGACCTCGATACTGGCCGATGCTTGTGCCATCAGGTGTCTCCTCACTACCGGTCGATCGAAGCCGGCGCGTCAGCGGCGACGAGCCTTTGCTCGCGCATTTCACGCCAGAAGTCATCCGGGATAATCGCCGTCAGCGCGACATGGTCTTCCTTAGTGCGCTCGGGACGGCCGGCACCTGGGATAACCGCAGCCGAGGCCGGATGCGCGAGCGAGAACTGCAGTGCGGCGGCCTTGAGGGGTACTTGATGGCGCTGAGCGATGGCCTTGATCCGCTCGACCCGAGCGATGATCTCCGGAGGCGCCTTTTGATACTCGAAGTGCGTGCCGCCGGCGAGGACGCCCGAGCTGTGGGGGCCGCCAACGACGATTTCGACCTCCCGAGTTGCAGCAGCCGGCATCAGGCGCTGCAATGCGCGCTCATGATCGAGCAGCGTGTAGCGACCAGCTAGCAGGAAACCGTCCGGTTGCGCCTCTGCCAAATCCAGCGTCAGTTCGCAGGGCTCGACGCGGTTCACGCCCAGGCCCCAGGCCTTGATGACGCCTTGCTCGCGCAGCCGGGTTACCGCGCGGAAGGCTCCCTTGCGTGCGGTCTCGAACTGCGCAAGCCAGTCGTCGCCGTGGAAATATTGCGCAATGTCATGGACCCACACGAAATCCAGGCGATCGACGCCCAAGCGCTTCAGGCTGTCTTGAATAGATCGCAGCGCGCCGTCTTCCGAATAGTCGTAGACGATGCGGTTGGGCCGTCCGAACTCGAAGAGACCGCCCTTCTCGCCGAAGTCACGGCCTTCGGTTTCGATCTCGTCGAGGATCAGTCGCCCAACCTTGGTGCTCAGCACGTAGTCGTCGCGCTTGTGTTTGGCGAGCGCCTTGCCCAGGCGTATCTCGGACAGACCGGCGCCGTAGAACGGGGCCGTGTCGAAATAGCGAGTTCCTTGCTGCCAAGCGGCATCGACCGTCGCGGCCGCTTCTTCTTCAGGGATATTGCGGAACATGTTGCCCAACGGGGCGGCGCTGAAACCCGTGAGCCGGCTAGCAATTGGTTCTTTGATACTCATGTCTGTTTCTCCACGGGTTCACCGGTCCACTGCATTCCCGCGAGGGCACGCGGGAGTGCGCGGTTGTCTGCGCGACTTCGCGAACCACCCATGGCAAATGTGTCATCTCAACTTCCGGATTGTCGTCCATGAAGCGGTTGACGCGACAAGGAGAATCTAGAACGCGCTTCTGTCGGCCGCGAATTAAGCTTCAGGAATTTTGGTGAATCGGCCTCCGGCACCGGTTCGCGGATGGCGCCGGCCTTGTGCAGGATCACTTCGGTGATCTAGATCACGTCTCTCCAACAAAGACGTTGTTTCTCCATCGCTGCTTCAAGCAGCTCGACAAGCCACCAACCGAGGCGTTTTGCGAGTGCCTCTGTTGGTGTGAAATTTGTCGATTAGCCCGCGTGCCGTCCTGAGATCGGCGGTCTCGAAGCCCTCGCTGAACTTTGTAGACTGAAGAAAGGAGCTCGACCGCTTCTGCGTCCCGGCCGAGCTGGTGCCACAGCCGGGCGAGGCTCGTAGCGGCACGCAGTTCCCCACGAAAATGCCTGCTGCTGCCGCGCCCATCCAAGCGCTTGCATATAATGATCTTCAGCAGCTGCAGCCGATTGCTCAAATCGCGAGAGGGCGCCTTTGATGCGCAGCAACTCCGGCATACACCAGCGCTCTTCACTGTCCTCGGACCACTCTAGCGCCTCTTGGATTGTGATGCTTGCTTCCGTCATCTGACCATTAGCGCTCAGACCGTGGGCCAACGCAGCGAGATATGCCGGGAAGTGCATGTGAAACCGCGCTTCACGAAGCTCATTAAGGGCGGTTTGAATAAGCTCCAATCCGGTGAAATTGCCCTGGTTGGCGAGCATCACGCCTTCCAAACTGGAGCACAGAGGGTTCATAACGGTCATCCGATGCTTTGCCAAATGGTCCCGCAGCGTCGGGTTCCCCCGGCGCCGACGCCGACTCGCAGCGCGGTCTCGATCATCGCATTGATGACAGCTGGGTCGCGCCCCATACCCAGATAGTCGTTGGAGCACCAGACGACAACCTCGCGGCACGTGCCGTCTTTGTGCCAAGTGGCATAGGGTGGACGGTCTGCGTGGCGTTCGAGATCAGTAAAAATTCGGTAGCGTTCTTCGTTTCGAATTCCGTCGAGGAACGAATGAAAATGAGCGCGCAGCGTCATGACGGCTTCCTATCTCATTCCCTGGGCCATATTGCATCGCTCCCAGCTCGTGTCGCGTGAACATTCGTGAATCCTTGGGAATCTGGTCACTGCTATTCCTCCCGCCGGCGCACCTAGTATCGGTGCCACCAACGCTCCTCCGCCCGGGAGACATCTCCGGTACAGGAGGCAGTAACCAGATCGCGGCTCGTGAGAATTATGGAGCCACGCTAGTCTAACGGCCGGTCCGTTGGCTGGGTCGGCAATGAGCTCGCTGATTGCCCGCGGAGCTGGAGCGCGGACTGAGTTTACGATAACGCCCGGGTGCAGTGACGAGCTTGATAGAGAGGAAGCGGAGTCGCTCAACTACCGATCGTGGTATTGTGAGCCTGGGTGTAGACATGCTCATTCCGAATAATTCACCAAGATTCACTAACTTTGTCTTTCCGCAGGGGCGCCGCTGATCTCATCTTAATGCAAGGCAGTCCTCACGCGACGGCGCCTCATCCCCCAATCCAATTGGCCCAACGAGCGGCACATCGCCAAATTTCTATCGAACGAGGTCAACGCATGTTCCTTCTCGATCATTCCAATATGGCTCACACCCGGGACGGTGCAGTCCGTCGTCAAGTTAAGGCGTCGGCAATAATCGTTGGCGCGGCGGCCTCTGCTCTGCTCGCCTCCGCCCACGCCTTTGCTGATGCGGATGAAGCTTCGACACGGATGGCGCGGAAGCACCATGCCTGCGCCGTTTCATGAGGCTCCCTCAACCGGGAAAGCTCTATGACGCCTGTATCACGAGCCTCGACCAAAGCTTGGCAGAGTTGGATCAGGCGCGGCTGGTCTCGACGGGCCGCAGTGGTTGCGAGCGGAAGGGCCTCCGACCCGGGACGCCGGCTTTCGCAGTCTGCGTGGTCAATGCCGAAAAATCCCAGTAGACCCCTCCAGTACGGGATAACTACCGCCATCCCGCGAACAACGACCGACCGGATCGACCCCGATTACAACGGAGGTGACAATGTCACGCACCGTGTTAACTTGTTCCCTTGTGACCCTGCTGGCGGCATGTGGCACTCAGAACATCGCTTCCATTGAGCGCGCGGATCAAGACGCGTGGACACGAGCCAATATGGCTTGCGCCTATGTAGGTATTGCCCCAGGTAACGCTTCCTTCAATCAGTGCGCAAACGATCTGCAAAACTCGCTTTGGGCAGCGCAGAATCTGTCCGACCACTGACTAATATGTCGCGAGCAGACGACCGCGCGACGGCCGCATCGCGGCCTGAGATAGAAACCGGGAATTGGCGATGAGGATTTTCGGCCTCTGCGGATGGAGCGGCAGCGGCAAGACAACGTTGATGACAGCGGTGATACCCGAACTGATCGCCCGCGGGGTCACGGTTTCGACCGTCAAGCATGCGCACCATGCCTTCGATCTCGATCAGCCGGGCAAGGATTCTTGGCGCCACCGCGAGGCCGGCGCGCGCGAGGTCATGATCGTCTCGGGCTGCCGCTGGGCTCTGCAGCACGAATTGCGTGGCGACGCCGAACCACCCCTCAACGAGCTGGTAGCGCGGATGACGCCGGTTGACCTGCTGTTGGTCGAGGGCTTCAAATTCCATCCCCATCCCCATCCCAAGATCGAGGTCTACCGCCCATCGCTGGGGAAGCCGGTGCGCTATCCAGACGACCCATTCGTGGTTGCGGTTGCGTCCGACGAGGCGCTGTCGGGGCTTCCCTTGCCATGGTTGCCCCTTTCTGACCCACCGACGATAGCGAGCTTTATTCTCGGTCATGATGGACGCCCGCGATGGTGAAGCTAAGCGACGATTGTTTTGCTCATGACGGCGCGCTGATGACGGTCGCCGAGGCGTTCGAGCAGATCGAGACGCGGCTCGCGCCGGCCGTCGAGGCCGACAACGTGCCAGTGCGCGCCGCTGTCGGACGGGTACTCGCGCAGGATGTGGTCGCGAGAATGAACTTGCCGCCGCATGCCAATAGCGCGGCCGATGGCTACGCTGTCGTCCATTCCGACCTGTTCCCAGACCGTGAGACCGTCTTGTCGGTCGGTGGGCGCGCGGCGGCAGGACAGTTACTCGGCCGACAGCTCCGCCGCGGCGAAGCAATCCGCATCTTTACTGGCGCGCCAATGCCCGAGGGCGCTGACACCGCGATCATGCAAGAGGATTGCGCCGCCGTCGAGGGTTCCGATGGGGAGCAAGTCCGGATCAGACCGGGGGCCAGGAAGGGCGCTAACCACCGTCGTGCCGGCGAAGATGTCTCTGCAGGCGCCTTCGCGCTGCGTGCCGGGCGGCGTCTGCTGCCCGCCGATCTTGGTGTTGCCGCGGCGCTCGGCTGCGACTGGCTGCCGGTCTTCCGGCGTTTGCATGTGGCATTGCTGTCGACGGGCAATGAGGTGTGCGAGCCCGGCAGACCACTGCGACCCGGCGCGATATACGACGCCAACCGGGTCATGCTTATCGCATTGCTCGAGGCCTCGGCTGCGTTGTCAACGACCTCGGCTTCAGCCGGACCGCGCACCGGTGTTAACTGACACACTCGCCCACGCAACGATCGGCCAGGATTTGATCGTAACTTCGGGAGGGGTGTCCACCGGCGAGGAGGACCCCCAATCCCCGGCTAGCGGCTCGAGATTCGGCGGATTTTGCAGCAAAGTCATTGATTCGGCTTTTGTTCTGACCGAGTGGTAGGTTTCACCCGCCGGGTGCGGGGGAAGAGAATGGCGGCGCGG